>MNWS01000008.1 GCA_001872685.1 Fidelibacterota bacterium CG1_02_48_14 | reverse complement strand
CAATTGGCCGCCCAGAGTCAGGAAGCATTGGAAAAGATCGTCCGGGCCATTGCCGAGGTGAACTCAGCCATCACCCAGATCGCCGCTGCGGCGGAACAACAGAGCAGTGGTGCGGAAGAGATTTCCAAGAATGTGGAGGGTGTCAGCTCCGTTTCGAAACAAGCCGCTGCCGCGTCACAGGAACTGGCTTCATCCGCAGAGGAACTCAGTCGGGAGGTCAAGGGATTGAATGACCTCATTAACCAATTCAAGGTATAACAAAGAACGAACGAACGCCGGCAAGTCTGGCACAGCGATAAATATGATTGGGATATGAGTGATTGAGCAACCGCCCCCCTGGGCGGTCTCAACAAGAGTGAAAGTAAAATGGGACATGCGCGGAACAACAACCATTCATCACCAACCACCATGCTACACCATATCGGTGGGTATGCTGTCGAATGAGGCGACCGAAGTGTTGCGCCCACCGACGGAAGGCATCCATAAACCGCCGCCGTCCCTTGCCCGATCGGATGTTGATCATCAGTACATTTTAGGGGGTTACAAAATTTCCGGTAGCCTGGGGAAAGGCTACTGGGAAAACAGAGCGTTTGCTCATGGTTTTTTGGGATAGGGTTCGGATTATCTCCAGGGAGGAGATGCAGGGACTGAACCGTATTGAGACTGAAAACGATGGCGAAACCCAGGAGTGAAAATCCCCTGATAATCTCACCGGAGAGATGTGCCGGAAGGAAAGAAAGAAGGATGAATCAACATGCTGAGTAATATGAGTATCAAGAACAAGATCATTGGAATCTTCGTGATCGTATTTGTGGTGGGCTTTGTCATTAATTTCCTGGTGTTTCGTGCCCAGTATCAGCAGGAAATCATCGCCGGCAAGGTGGAGAAAGCTCAAGAACTGACGGGCATGTTGGAGAAGGTGCGAAATGGCATGGGCGAGATGTTCACCGGTGGCTATTACGACCGGGAAGAGATCATGAGGGATCCGGACAAACTGTTTCGTACGGTTCCGGTGGTTCGCTCCATGATCATAGGCGAAGAGATGGCCCGGGAAGCCGATTTTTCCTTCAATACGCCCAGCTTTTTTCCTCGCAATCCGGACCACACCCCAACTCCCTTCGAGGCTGAAATGCTGCGAAAAATCGAGGAGCAACGACTACCCGTGCTCTGGGAAATCAACGCAGCCTCAAACACCCTTCACTATATGCGTTCCATCAAACTGGATCAGAACTGCATGGGTTGTCACGGCATCATCACCGAATCATTCACCGGTACGGAAATCGATCCCCTTGGATACAAGATGGAGGGTTGGCGACCCGGTGACATCCACGGTGCCTTCGAATTCATTTTACCGCTTGATGGGGTGAATGCTGCGGTTCGTCGCCAGGCTTTCTCCAGTGCATTCATTATCTCGATTATCATTTTGACCGGAATCGGCGCACTGGTATTCGTGATGAAAAAAGTGTTCGATAACCCCATCCGGCGAATGGTTGACGGCTTGAATCGCTTGGCTACTAACGATCTTACGGTGCAGGTGGCAGAGGGTCACGCCGATGAGGTGGGTATCATGGCCCGTGCCCTGAATAAATCCGTGTCCAATCTCCGGGGTCTGATCAAGCAGGTGGTGGATAGCACCACCCAGGTTGGGAATGCGGCTGAACAGATTTCAGCAGCATCGGAACAATTGGCCACCGGCGCCGAGGAACAACAGTATCAACTGGCTGAAGTCTCAACCGCCACGGAAGAGATGAGCGCCATGATTTTGGAATCCAGCAAGAGCACCGGCGTCACCCAGAAAAGCGCTAATTCGGCTGATGCGTCCGCTCAGGAGGGGCGCGAGGCGGTGATCCAGGCGCTTCGGGGTATGGCCGAAATCACCAGACTGGTGAAGGAAGCCGGATATAAAATCGCAGCGTTGGAGTCCCGGTCGGAAGAGATCGGCGAGGTGATTCAGGTGATTGATGACATCGCTGACCAGACCAATTTGCTGGCGTTGAATGCCAATATCGAAGCAGCGCGTGCCGGTGATGCCGGACGCGGTTTTGCCGTGGTAGCGGATGAAGTCCGGAAGTTGGCGGAACGCACCGTAAGCGCTACTGGTGAGATTGGCAAAAAGATCGGCCAGATCCAGAAGGATGTCGCCGATTCGGTGAAATCCATGGGTGAAACCGGCAAACAGGCGGATGAGAATCAGCAATTGGCCGCCCAGAGTCAGGAAGCATTGGAAAAGATCGTCCGGGCCATTGCCGAGGTAAATTCCGCCATCACCCAGATCGCCGCTGCGGCGGAACAACAGAGCAGTGGTGCGGAAGAGATTTCCAAGAATGTGGAAGGGGTCAGCTCCGTTTCGAAACAGGCCGCTGCCGCATCCCAGCAGATGGCTTCATCCGCTGAAGAGCTGAGTCGTGAAGTCAGGGGGTTGAACGACCTCATTAACCAATTCAAGGTATAATACACAGACACTGATATGTCTGACACAGGGATAGACATGAGAAAGCTGATGAATAATCGATACAGTGATTGCCAAAATGGCGATCTCAGGGGGAGATAAAGCAAGATGGAAACAGCATTAAACAACAACCGTTCATCTCAGACCAATCTGCCGCACCATGCGGGTAATTTCGATCGTACGAACACAGCCAACAGCAAAGAGTCGGGTTTGGTTCAATTGGTTTGTTTCAAACTCTCACAGGAGGATTTTGGCGTTGATATTCACCGGGTACAGGAGATCAACCGGCGGGTGACGGTAACCAGGATTCCGCAATCCGCTGCATTCGTTGAGGGTGTCATTGATCTCCGGGGGAAGATTGTTCCGGTGATTGATCTGCGTCGGCGATTCGGATTCCCTGTGATCACAGAGCAGTCCAAAGAGAGCCGGATTGTGGTGGTTGAGACCTCAAAAATGACAGTCGGGATGATTGTGGATGAGGTGACCGAAGTGTTGCGTCTGCCGACGGATAGCATTAAACCGACGCCGGAGCTCGCCCAATCGGATGTTGAACACCAGTACATCCTAGGTGTTACGAATTTCCCGGTGGCCAGGGATGAGGCAACAGGAAAAACCGAGCGTTTGCTCATCGTTTTGGATATGGATCAGGTTTTCTCTAAAGAAGAGGCAAAGACATTGCGTGAATTATCCGAAGATCTGAAATCCTGAAACGGGGGAAAAAATAAAGCGCCGGGAATATCCCTGACCGGATAAAAATGCTGACCGGACAAGAAAGAGCAGACGGGATTGATACACATTAATAAAAATGAGCGCCCAGCGTGTGTATGCCGAAACGGAATCAGGTGCTAAGCAGAGGCGAGAAAAAAATGCAGGAGAGATTTCATGTTCAAACAGCTATTTAGGTACTTCAATCGGTCGTTGAAACGGAAAATACCCCTGGTCATTTTTATGGTTCTCACCCTCATTTTGAGCGCTTCATTCTATCTCTTGATCCGGTACCAACAGGCGACGGACCATGAGACCAAATTGAAGAATGTTCATCAAACCGCAACGCTGATTCGGGCTTGTATTGGCTATTCCATGCTCACCGGTGATATGGATGGCGTCCAGGAAATCCTGCTCCGGGTTGCTGATGATGAAAGTGTCCTGCAAATCCGCCTGTTCAATAGTGATCTGGAGGAGGTATTTAATACCATTCCCGAACCGCCTGATTTTCCCACAGAAGCCGAATTGCACGCGGCGATGGAGAGGAAAAAAAGTATCGTGGATGATCGGTTCAATGCCCAGGGACGCATTGGGTATTACGATCCGGTGATCGCTGAAGATAAATGTCTTGAATGTCACGATACCCAGGTCGGTGATGTGTTAGGTATCGTCGAAACCAATATCACAACAACGGATCTCCTTGTTCAGACCAAGCGCAATACAACGATGCTCATTGCCATTGCAGGCGTCATACTCATCCTGACTGGTGGAACCTTGTATGTTCTCATTAAAAAAATGGTGGTTTCACCGATTGTCGCAGTCTCCGATTCGGTTAAGGATATTGCTACCGGCGAGGGCGATTTAACCGCCAGACTGGCCTTAAGGTCCCGGGATGAATTAGGCGAACTGGCCGGCTGGTT
>MNWS01000009.1 GCA_001872685.1 Fidelibacterota bacterium CG1_02_48_14 | reverse complement strand
ACAGAATTCTCTCCCAGAGTCAATACTTCGACGTAAACCAATTTGGTCCCTGCAAAACTCGGTCGAAAATTGGTTAAGAAATTTGGCGGACTAACGCCAATAATTGAACTGGGCCAGATGAACTTGAATACCAACCCGATGGGATTGTCCGGCCGCCTTACTGAGGTCGCTGAACGCCGTGGCGTAATCCAGATTGAAATAATGGGTCACGATTCCGGCTCCCACCGTAAACTGTCCATCGCTACTCTCACCCATTCGCAATTTTAATTGATGTCGAAAATTCACCTCTGCCCCAAAAGCCGCACCCCAATAACCATCGCCTGACAGTTCAGCGGTTGGTTTTGCCTGGTATTCCAGTTGAACCACCGGCGAGATGAGCAAAGCATCATCGGACAAATTAAATTCGTACATCGCCGCACCGTAGATTCCCGGGAGATAATGCTCCTGAGTGCCACTGCTCCAGAAAACGGTCGTGGTCAGCAGGTTTGTCGCCTGTATCCCCAGTTGTAAACTGCGCCATGGGTTGTAGAGTAAACCGGCATGGAAACCAATTCCGAATCCCGACTGGGTGTGAAGATCGTGATACAGGAGTCTGATCTGAGCGCTGGTACTCAATTTTGTTGAAATCCGCTTTGAATACCCCGCTTCAGCCACCCATTGCTGAACATTAAAAAACGAGATCGCTGAAATATTCAGGCTCTCACCCGGATCAAATAGGCCGTTGCCTTCACCATCGTCATTTGTATTCGGTAAACCATCAGCGCCCAAATCATTCAACGCACCGCGGGTATCGGCGATTCCGGATACACCACCGCGAAAAATGGCCAATGACCAGGCTGATTTGGTCAATTGCACAACATCCGTCTGGTAAATTCCGCCATAAGCCTCAGTGTGTTGTGCCGTGAGTGATAAATCCCGCCCGGCCAAACTCGCCACATTCCCGCCAATGCTCACCGTCTCCATGGGCAAGGCGCGGATTTGCCCCAGTGAAAATGCCTGCAAGGACATCCCCTGAATAAAGGGATCTTCGCCATAAGGGACAACCGTCCCGGCAAGGAGCCATACCGGCAATACAAAAAGGGCAAGGATGAAGAGACGCATTTTCTGCAAACGCAGCACTAATGCAAAAAGTTTCCTGGGTGATGGTTTAATCTTAACAATGCTCATCCGGTTATTTCACCTCCTGCTGCAGTTCATCCAGAAGCGTCAATGCCTGCATGGGTGTCAGGTGGTTCAGATCAATCCCCTTCAATTTGTCTCGCAGCCTGTTTTCCTGCCGGGCGAACAAACTCATCTGATTTTGGTCGAAAGAAGGTTGTGACTCCGAAACCGTGTCCGATGACACCGCCACTGTTCCACCATCCAGACTTTGCAAAATTTCATTGGCGCGTTGGATCACCGTCAGGGGAACGCCGGCCATTTGGGCCACATGGATACCGTAGGACTTATCAGCGCCGCCGGGGATGATCTTGCGCAGGAAAATGACTTTGTCGCCATATTCCTTCACCGCCACATTGTAATTTTTAACCCGTTCCAGCAATTTTTCCAACGCTACCAGTTCGTGATAATGGGTTGCGAAGAGTGTCCGTGCTGCGATTTTCGAATGGGCATGGAGATGCTCCACAATCGCCCAGGCGATGGCGAGTCCATCGTAGGTGGATGTTCCCCGCCCGATTTCGTCCAATAAAATCAAGCTGCGTTGCGTGGCATTATTCAGGATATTGGCCGTTTCATTCATCTCTACTAAAAAGGTCGATTCCCCACGCGCCAGATTATCCGCAGCGCCAACACGGGTAAATATCCGATCAACCAGACCGATTTTCGCTGAACGTGCCGGCACGAAACAGCCAACCTGAGCCATGAGGACGATCAACCCGATTTGTCGCAAGTAGGTGGATTTGCCAGCCATGTTGGGACCGGTGATAATCAGTATCTGGTCCTGGTCCGCGCTAATCTTCAGATCATTCGGGATAAAACTGTCCTCCACCGGTAAGAGTCTTTCAATAACCGGGTGGCGACCGGCATTAATTTCGATGGTGGTGGATTGATTAATTTCCGGCCGGACATAATCCCGTTCATAGGCAACATCGGCAAAGGTGTTCAGCACATCCAGCTCTGCGAGACCTGCGGCAATGGCCTGAAAATCCGCCGCTTCATTCAGAACATCCCTGCGCAGGGCATCAAAAATTTCATATTCACGCGCTGTGTAGCGCTCTTCGGCACCCAGGACTTTTTCCTCATATTCTTTGAGTTCCGGGGTGATAAATCGCTCCGAATTCACCAGCGTTTGCTTGCGCATATAGGAATCCGGAACCCGCTCTTTGTGGGTATGGGTGATGTCGATGTAGTATCCAAAAACCTTGTTGTAGGAAACTTTGAGCGATGGAATTCCCAGTCGTTCGCGTTCCTCTTTTTGATACTTAACCAGCCAATCTTTGGCATTGCGCGCCAAACCACGCGATTCATCCAGTTCAGCATCCACCCCATCCCGGATAAAACCACCCTCCTTCACGGAAACAGGCGGTTCGTCCACGATCATTTCGCCGATGCGGGTTTCCATCACTGACATCTCCGGCAGGCGATCAAAATGGCGTTGAAATTCAGTCGTGAGATGCTGGTTCAAAAGCGTTCGTAGCTCCGGTAGCAGGTTGAGCGTTCGCCGCAATGCCACAAGATCGCGTCCCGATGCCCGGCCGCTACCCAATTTCGCCAGCAGCCGTTCGATGTCATCCGCCTGGCGCAAAACCGAACGCAAATCATCACAAACATGATGATCATTGAAAAAAAGTTCAACCTGCGCCAATCGTTGGTTGATCAAAGATTCATTGATCAACGGTTTGTGCAGCCAATCCCGTAGTAATCGTCCACCGGCGGCGGTAACGGTTTCATCCAGTGCCGTTACCAGCGTCTGATCGCCTTCACCAGAAATGGTACGAAACAGCTCAAGATTGCGCACCGTATCCTGATCCAGCACCATCCAATCCTGCATGGGCAAGACCCGAATTCGGGTGACATGTTCGAGTTTCCGCCCCTGGTAGGTTTGTAAATAATACAAAATCACGCCCGCTGCCTGAACAGCGAGGGGAGAGGTTGTCAAACCAAAGCCTTTGAGATTTTTTGTGGAAAATTTCTTGGTCAGGGTTGCTTCGGCGAAATCGGGATGATAAATCCAATCCTCCATGGGGGTCATTAACCAACGCCCGTTACCAACTTTGGCGCGTAAATCGTCATCATTCTGTGGCAGTAAAATTTCTCGCGGATTTAAACCGGCCAGAATCGATTTCAACAGGGGTAATTCAGTCTCCAGACATTCAAAACTACCGGTGGAAACATCAATCACCGCCAGCCCGATGGCATTTTCCTCTCGTGCAATCCCCACCAGGAAATTGGCCTCTTTGGCTTTGAGAAATTGTTCGCTTAATGCCGTGCCAGGCGTGACGACTTCTACGACTTCACGCTTCACAATACCTTTGGCGAGTTTGGGATCTTCCACCTGCTCACAAATGGCTACCCGGTAACCGGCCTGCATGAATTTGTACAGGTAACTTTCAAGTGCGTGGTAGGGAAAACCGGCGAGGGGCGTTGCGGCTGCTTTACCATTCGACCGGGAGGTGAGGGTAATGCCTAAAACTTTGGCAGCCGTTTTGGCATCCTCATCGAAGGTTTCGTAGAAATCGCCCATGCGATAGAGCAGTACCACATCCGGATATTTGCGTTTGATCTCCAGATATTGCCGCATCAGCGGTGTGAGTTCATTCATCGCTTGGGGTTTCTGCACAGACTTGGTCATAGGGCGCAAATGTATAAAAGATTTGGTTGGAGGGGTGGAAAATGTGGGTTAAATCGGATGAATCTGACAGGGGCAAGAAAGCCATAGAGTATGTAATTCCCGGTATTATTTATTCTACATTTTTCCCCACACAGAATACAGGGGGCCCTCCGGTTTCTCCAGCAAATGCAACAAT
>MNWS01000105.1:3951-4136 GCA_001872685.1 Fidelibacterota bacterium CG1_02_48_14 | reverse complement strand
CTCCGCGTAGATTCGACATTCAATGGCGTGTCCGGTGGATTTGACATCCTTTTGCGAAAGGGTGAGGGGTTGACCATCGGCGATCCGAATCTGTTCCGCCACAAGATCAATCTGCGTGACCATCTCCGTCACGGGATGCTCTACCTGCAAGCGCGTATTCATTTCCAGAAAGTAGAAATGTCGAT
>MNWS01000105.1:0-3927 GCA_001872685.1 Fidelibacterota bacterium CG1_02_48_14 | reverse complement strand
TACCCGCACTGGTATAGCCACAACTCCGGGCAGCCTCCACCGCAGCAGAACCCATTTTTTCCCGCAAATCTGGTGTTATAAAGGGCGAGGGTGATTCCTCCACCACTTTCTGGTAACGGCGCTGAATGGAGCATTCACGCTCGTTCAGGTGAATAATATTTCCGTGTGAATCGGCTAAAATTTGAAATTCGATGTGGTGCGGTTCTTCGAGATATTTTTCGATATAAACCCGGCCATCCCCAAAAGCGCTGGTCGCTTCGCGTTGAGCCTGAGCAACGGTATGTTCAAATTCACCTGCATGGTGAACCAGTCGCATGCCTTTTCCGCCGCCGCCTCCAGCCGCTTTCACCAATACCGGGAAACCGATTTTCTCGGCAATACTCCGGGCAGCCAGGACATCCATGATCGGCTCTTCGGTGCCGGGAACAACCGGAACACCAGCTTTGATCATCTGCTGTCGGGCAGCGGTTTTATCACCCATCAGGGTAATGGCATTTGCAGGCGGACCAATAAATGTGGCTCCGGTGGCCGTCACTCTGGAGGCAAATTCTGTGTTTTCAGAGAGAAATCCATAACCCGGATGAACCGCGTCTGCCCCGGAAATTTTCAGCACCTCCAACAGTTTATCCTGCATCAGATAGCTTTGATTTGAAGGGGCAGGTCCGATTCCAAACGCTTCGTCAGCGAACAGGACATGGGGAGCCGTACGGTCAGCATCAGAATAAACCGCGACTGTAGATATACCCATTTCGCGACACGTTCGCATCACACGCAGGGCGATTTCACCTCGATTAGCGACTAATATTTTTTTAAACATGTAATCCCCTGATAATACCTGGGTCGTGCAGATGCAATTATTTTCGTGATCAAATTTCAGAGCAGGACGAGCAGTGGCACGTCTAATCAGACTTAATTTAATCCAACAACGCCAGGAATGCGTCCTCTGAAAGGACTTTGACACCCAATGATTCGGCTTTAGCCAGCTTCGATCCGGCACCGGGTCCGGCCACAACATAATCCGTTCTTTTACTCACTGAACCCGCCGTTTTCCCGCCGCGCGTTTCCACCATCCCCTGGGCAGATTCCCGGGTGAACTGCTCAAGTTTTCCGGTAAACACAAATATTTTTCCCAGAAACCGATCGTCGGTAACCATCGTCATTGGTGGCGTTTCAGGTTTAACACCGCCTGCGTTAAGGTTCTCCAACAACTCATGGTTATGTGTTTCACTAAAAAATGCGACGATCGCCGCTGCTGCGATGGGACCGATTTCGTGAATTTCAACGAGCGAATCAGTGGTGGCTTGTGCGAGCGCTTCGAACGAATGAAAATGATTGGCTAATAATTTTGAAGCGTGTTCACCCACATTCCGAATTCCCAGCGCATGAATAAAGCGCCATAAATCCCGTCCACGACTCGCCTGGATGGCGTCGAGGATATTTTCAGCAGATTTTTCGGCCATGCGTTCCAAACCCGCCAAGTCATCTTTCGATAAATAATAAAGATCTGCAACCGTGTGGATGAGCTTTTTAGCAACCAACTGTTCGATCAGTTTCGGACCCATGCCGTCAATGTCCATGGCATTCTTGCTGGCGAAATGTTCGATTCGACCAACCACCTGGGCGGAACAGGAAATGTTCTGGCAATAATGCTTCGCTTCATCTTCCAATCGCATGACGGTTCCACCACAAACCGGACAAACTTCCGGAATTTTGTATGGGATCGTTTCATCCGGGCGGTTTTCGAGGATGACTTTGACGACCTCCGGGATGACATCGCCCGCGCGTTGAATCAGAACCGTATCCCCGACCCGGACATCTTTTCGATTGATTTCGTCCTGATTGTGTAGCGTCGCTCTGGCCACCACAACGCCACCCAATTGGACTGGTTTTAAATTCGCAACCGGCGTGATGGCACCTGTACGGCCGACACTGGCTTCGATTGATACTACGACGGTCGTTTCCTGGCGGGCTTTGAACTTACCGGCAATTGCCCAACGCGGTGAGCGACTGCGAATACCCAATTCTTCTTGGGCGACCAGGTCATTGACCTTGATAACGATCCCATCAATGTCGTAAGGCAGGGTTTCGCGAGCCGATTCCATTTTGTTGTAATACTGAATGGCTTCCTCAATCCCGTGACAAATCCTGATTTGTCCGTTTACCGGAAACCCCCACTTCGGCAGGGTTTGCATGAATTCCCAATGCGAGTTGAAGGGATATTCTTCGATCCTGCCAGCCGCGTAGAGATTGATTTGCAGAGGGCGTTGTGCGGTGATGCGGGAATCAAGTTGTCGGAGACTGCCGGCTGCCGCATTGCGGGGGTTCGCAAACAGTGATTCATTTTGTGATTCCCGATTGGCATTCAATTTTTGAAAATCAGCATGGCGTAGAAATACCTCTCCACGCACTTCCAATAATTTTGGAACGGGCTTTTCGGAATCACGTAATCGCAGGGGTAGACCCTGAATTGTTTTCAGGTTGGCGGTGATGTTCTCGCCGGTAATGCCATCGCCCCGGGTCGCGCCAGCGAGAAAAACGCCATTTTCATAAATAAGCTCGACCCCCAGGCCATCCAGCTTGGGTTCGGCGACATATTCCACCGTTTCCACGGCTAATATCTTTCGAACGCGCTGGTCGAATTCCCGGAGTTCCTCAATATTCATTGCGTTGGCCAGTGAGAGCATTGGCGTCCGGTGTTCCAGTGTACCAAATTCGGCTTGAGGAGCACTGCCAACGCGCATGGTGGGTGAATCGGGTCGGACCAGTGCCGGGAACTGTGTTTCCAATTCCTGTAATTCGCGCATCAGGCGGTCATATTCCGCATCTGAAATCAGCGGATCGTCCAGGATGTAATACCGATAATTGTGCTCCCTAAGCTGGTCGCTCAATAAATCAATTCTTGTCTGGACTTGGGATGGTTCGATCATGTGGGGAAATTTAAGGTAAAAGGGGTGAAGAAAAAGCCGAAGATAGGGAAGAAAGGTCGTCGCTTTCTGCTAAAAAACCTCTCAAAGAAAATCACACCAGCAGTCTTTTAAGAAGTGTGTCCTGCAAGTCGCGACGCCCATCCAGAATACAGTGGATAAAAACCGATTGATCAGAAATCTGATAAATAATGCGATAAGGTTTGAAGTGTACCTCTAAATATTGGTGAACGTCAATTCGTTGTAATTCAGGAGGTACATGCCCACGAAGCGGTAAGATAGTTAGTTCCATACACACGCGTTTGATATTTTCATAGAGCTCGAATGCTTTTTCCGGAGAATCACGGTCAGAAACATATTGATAAATTGAATGAATATCATTCTGGGCATCGCTGGCCAGATAAACACGAAATGACATCTTCTCAGGCATTACGGTTTGAATTGTTTATCTAAATCGTCAAACGCTTCAACCGCCAATTTAAAATCTCCCCGACTGATGCTGGCTGAACTAAGGGCAAGAATCTTGAGCATCGCCAGGCTCTCTTGCGTTTCTTCGTAGGATTTGATATCCTGAACCACTGCCTTGGCTTCGCCATTATGAGTGATGATATATGGCTCGTGATTCTCACCTATTTGGCGGATGATCTCCGAAATGTGCGACTTCAGATAACTTACCGGTTTGACTGATTGATAAAGTTTCATGATAAACTCCCGTGACCGAAATATGGACTTAATTACGGTCAATATAATATGGAAGCCGAAGATGTAACCAACAAAATTTCAGGTATCATGGATTTAAATTCAGTGAGACTATAATTTCAGAAGCAAAGCGAAATGAAATTATACAGTCGAACTAATCCCGAAAGCGAAGCTATTCGGGATCTCATGGGTAATATTCCCCGCCCCTGGGGGCGATACGAATAAATTTCAACCATACCGATTGATACCCCGCCGCTTGCGACGGGGAGCGTCATTTAGATAAAAAAAGAGCTCCGATCACTCA
>MNWS01000214.1 GCA_001872685.1 Fidelibacterota bacterium CG1_02_48_14 | reverse complement strand
GGGCATCGCCTTCGGAGCCATTTACCGTGAATCCGGCATCCAGCAACGCCTGAGTCAGCGCATCTGCGGAAATTTGGTCCGGCCGAATGGTCACGATCACCGTACGCGTTTCCCAATTGAGTGATAATTCCTTGATACCGGTCTGTGCCATAATGGTTTCCTGAACAATCGTCTGGTATTCAGGACAACGCATTTCTGAGATATTCATGGTGATTGTGTCGAGTTTTTCACCACCGCAACCCATGAAGAGGGTCAGCAGGAGCAGGTATCGCGCTGGAAAACGAGTCTGTAACCGGGATAATTTCACACGCAAATGTAACCGAATTCACAACGGCTTCAATTGAGAATCTGGTGAGATGATATCCTGTTGGTTTTGGAGCTGTTTGCGTTATTATGGCGCATGAGTAATTATTTTGCAGTCTGTGCGCGTGGGGTTGAACCGGTGTTGGAGCATGAACTCCGTAGTTTGGGAATCTCACAAACCAAGTCGCTTTTCAGCGGTGTCGCTTTTGAGGGCGAAATTGATGATCTCTACCGCACCAATATGGCTTTGCGGACAGCCACCCGGGTTTTAAAACCAGTGGCTGAATTTATTGCCCGGGATTTTGACGCGCTCTATCGTGGTGTACGCAAAATTGACATGTACGAACTATTTCGCGTTGATCAGACCTTTCGAGTGGATGTGAATCTGGTTCAATCGACCATGACACACTCACAATTTGCAGCCCAAAAAATCAAGGATGCCATCGTCGATCAATTTCGGCAGCGATCCGATGGGAAACTGAGACCAAGTGTTGACCTGAAAAATCCCCAAATCGTGTTTAATGTCTTTGTTAGCGGGCCGCATGTGACATTTGCATTGGATGCTTCGGGAGAATCGCTCCACCGTCGGCATTATCGTGAAGGGGCTGGCGAAGCGCCCATGAAGGAAGCGCTGGCGGCAGCGATCGTTCTTCTGAGTGACTGGGACCGGGAATCGCCGGTTTATGATCCCATGTGCGGTTCCGGAACCTTGCTGATTGAAGCCATGATGATTGCGCAAAACATCGCCCCCAATCTGAACCGGACATTTTCATTCCAAAACTGGCGCGAGTATGACGCTGATCGTTTTAATGCCATTCGCGAAGAGCTCCGGGGGAAACAACTGATGCCCAAATTGCGTGGATTTGGAATGGAAGTGAGCCCACGCGTTGCGACGACGGCGAGGAAAAATATCGCTGCGGCCGGACTGGACAAATTCATTGAAATCAAAACCGGTGATTTTCGTCGGGTTCGCCACACCCAGGATTCGGGATTGGTGATCGTCAATCCACCGTATGGCGAACGCATGGACGAAGTGGAGAATCTCAAACATTTGTACCGGGAGCTGGGTGATCACATTAAACAGGATTGTCAGGGTTGTACGGCCTCGATTTTTACCGGGAACCTTGAGTTGCGGAAATTCGTAGGCTTACGCACGAAAGAACGAATTCTTTTGTACAATGGCGCTATCGAAGGTCGCCTCTTGAAATACAATTTATATTGAGATGGTGGGAAGTGTTTCAGGTGTCTCCTTGAGCTTTGCCTGTCCGGCTCTCGACGGATCGAAGGGCAATTTTGTTTTCATATCGATCATCATGTTAATATTGCTGTTCACACTTCCCCTCCAAGCCCAGCAAACCGGGACGATCAGCGGCTTTATCACCGATGCGAAATCCGCCGAACCGCTCCCTTACGTGAATGTCATGCTAAAAGGTACCCAACGCGGTACGACCACGGATCAACGGGGATATTATGTCATCCAACGACTGGCACCGGGAACGTATACCGTCACGGTTTCCTACATCGGTTACGAAACGATCGGGCAGGAAATTGGAGTTGCTGCAGATCTGGATGTCCGGGTGGATTTGGCGTTGACTCCGGAAGATGTCGCCATGCGGGAGGTGGTTGTGACGGCAGACCGAACCCGTTTTGAAAAGTCGGTGGAGATAAGCCGGGTGAATCTCTCCGCCCGGGATTTGGAAGTGGTTCCGGCCTTCGTCGAAGCCGATGTTTTCCGTTCGATTCAGATGTTGCCGGGTGTCGTGGCGCAGAATGATTTTTCCGCAGCGTTGGTGGTTCGCGGTGGCAGTCCCGATGAAAATCTGATCCTGTTGGACGGGGTCGAAGTTTACAATCCGTATCATTTTGGCGGTGTTTTTTCTGCTTTCAATACGGATGCGGTTGCGAATGCGGAATTTCAGGCTGGTGGTTTCCCGGTTAGGTATGGCGGTCGATTGTCCTCGGTATTGGAAATACAGACCAAGGAGGGTAGCCCGGCTGGTGGCAAGTTGGGGAAATGGTGGCCCTTTCGGGAATATTTTGATGTGAGCAAAGGAAATGTGAATGTGAGCCTGCTGAGCTCGAAAATTTTCCTGGAAGGTCCCATCAAAAATGGCGGCTGGGTATTTTCAGCGCGGCGAACCTATTTTGATCAGGTTGTCAAGATGCTCCATTCTCTGAGCGATACCATTCCGGAACTGCCCTATTATTTCTACGATTTTCAGGGCAAGATTCACACGCAATTGAATGCGAAAAACCGGTTGGATTTGAATGGCTACCGGGGGTCGGACGACCTGACACTGAATTTCAGTTCCGGTGGCGGAGATCGATCCACTCAGGAGATTGGCCTCAACTGGGTGTGGGGCAATCAGACCCAAAGCGCCGCATTGAAAACGGTGTTAAAACCCCATTTGTTTATCGAGTCGGTCGTTGCAACGAGTATTTACCAATTTACCGTCGGGCTGACTCAGGCTGTGACAGACACGAACGGCAATCGCTCGGAATCCCGATTTGACATTAAGAACCGGGTGGATGACCTGACCCTTTCGGAACGGCTGGATTGGAAGGTCAATGAAAATCATCGGGTGCAAGGTGGTTTGGAGTATAAACTGCTGGACTTCAACTTCTCATTCGAGCAGGATGGCACGCTGTTTCTGGATAATACGGATTCCCCCAATTTGCTCAGCGCTTATTTGCAGGATACCTGGTCGGTGGGAGCGTTGTTGAATCTTCAACTGGGCTTGCGCTCCACGAAATACTCACAGTCAGATCGGATTTGGACGGATATACGCGGCGGTTTCAAATATCGGTTCCTGGAGAATACGGCATTCAAGTTTAGCATGGGAACCTTTACACAGTTCATTTTCACCACTAATAATGACGATGCGGTCTTGCGTATCGTTGATTTTTGGCTGCCGGTGCCGGACTATCTCGATCCGCAACGAGCGTGGCATTTTATCGCCGGATTGGAGCATTGGATCGGGAATGCCAATCAAGTTTCCATGGAAGTTTATTACAAACCTTATCTGAATATTTTGGATTCAAATCCCATTCAGACCGTCTACAATCAGACGGATGATTACATCTCCGGAACAGGGCGGGCGTATGGTTTTGAAACCATTTGGAAACGTGGCGCCGGACGCATAAACGGTTGGCTTTCCTACACCTACAGCAAGGTGGAAAAAGAAATTGACCTGGATAGTGATGGTCAGATTGATGCCAGCCAGGGTGAGATTTACCCACCGAAGTATGACAAACGACATAATTTCAAGGCGGTGGTGAATTACGACCTGAATGAAAAAAATCGATTCGGAATCAGTTGGACCATCAGTTCCGGTCAACCCTACACACCGGTTGTGGGGAAAATGTTCGGCGGTAGCCAGGGTGGTGACTGGCTGGTAGCCTATTTGAACCAGACCGACATCAGCGGTAACCGGAATAGTGCGTTATTTCCCTATTACAACCGGGGTGATGTGAGTTGGTCACGCAAAATCGGATGGTTCGGACTCGATGGCGAATTCCAATTTCAGGTTCTAAACGCGCTGAATCATTTCAATGTCCTTTTGTATCAATGGGATTTTTCCACCATGCCGGTGCAGGTGACGGCCAGGTCCATGTTTCCCATCACGCCCACTGTAGGAGTGAACTTCAACTTCTGATGCAGTTACGATCTCAAACAATCACCGTTTCAATTCTGATCCTCATTCTGGTCCTCATTTTGGCTGCGTGTGAAAAAATCATTCCCTTGAGTGAATTCGATTTTGACTACACCCGTCAGGTCAAAATTGAAGGCGATTTTTTCCCGAAAAATCTGGGGAAATCAATCTTGCGCGTTGATCACACCTTTACAATTGCGGACACCATGGACTGGAGTCGGGTTCATATTCGCAATGCAAACGCGGTTTTG
>MNWS01000199.1 GCA_001872685.1 Fidelibacterota bacterium CG1_02_48_14 | reverse complement strand
TTATCGAAGCCCCGGCTAATTACCCCGGGGCTTTTTTTATAGCTTTCTGCGGAATAAAGGCAGAGAATTTAAGAACATCATACACGAACACCCGATGTTTGTGAGACAAAGGCAGGACAGTAAGAAATTATGTGGTGGGATCAGAGCGACGATCAATTTGAAGATACTGACGCGGCAACGCTGCCGGCGCGGGAAATCTTTCGTCGGATATTCCCCTTCATCCGGCCGTACTGGAAATTATTCGTCATCGCCCTGGGGTTATCTCTGGCAGGCGTTCTGTTTGTTCTGATCCAGCCGCTCATTCTCCGGCAAATCATTGATAAAGACATTCCATCCGGGCAATTCGGGAATGTGTTACGCTCCGGTTTATGGTACCTGGGAACCATGGCAGGCTCCGCGTTTGTGGCATTTTTTGCTCATTGGTTGGCACAAAAAGCCGGGGTGTTTGCTGTGAATGACCTGAAGGGTAAACTCTTCGGCCATTTGCTGGAATTGGGATTACCCGTTTTGGAGAATGAACCTACCGGCAAGCTGGTGAGTCGTGTGGAGTCCGACCCACAGCGCATCATCGCCCTCACCTCCACCATGACGCAACAAATTCTGCTATCACTGGGTATGCTCGTTGGTGCATTGATCATCCTGGCGACGGTGGATTGGCGACTGTTTGTAGTAGCGGGAACGGTTTTGCCGTTGATTGTCCTGGGTGCCGTACTCATGTTCAAATTTCTGCGACCCTACTATAGGGAAGAGCGCGCCCGATATGCAAAGGTCACCGGCGTTGTTGCGGAATTCGTCAAAGCCGCGCCTGTTCTGCAGATTTTTAATCGCCTGCGTTGGGCACATCAGCGTCTGGATGATCGCGTTTCTGATTACAACCAATTCTCCAGGCGGTTGGCATTCAAGAATTACGGTATTTTCCGGGGACTCATGTTTTTCGAAGTTCTTGCCACGGTGTTGGTTTTATGGAACGGCGCTCACTGGATTGGACGAGGCACGATGACAGTGGGAACCCTGGTACTATTCGCGCAATATCTGGCTCAGATCGCCTGGCCGATTTACATGTTCACGGAGCAATTAGCCGAGATTCAGCGGGCAGGAGGTGCCGCAGATCGTATTTTTTCAACCCTTGACTCGGTACCGTCGATACGAGCGCATGTCAACCCACAGCCAATCCCGAAGCGAATCGAGTCCATCTCATTCGAAAATGTCCATTTTGAGTACAATGCGGATGCGCCTGTCATTCAGGATATTTCTTTCAATGTGGCCGGTGGCCAAACTGTCGCTTTTGTTGGTCCGACCGGTGGCGGTAAAACGACTTTGATCAATTTGTTGTGTCGTCTGCGCGATCCCAGCGGGGGACGCATCCTGGTCAATGGCATTGACATTCGTGAATATGATCCCCATGAATACCGGCGATTATTTGGTCTGGTCCTGCAGGATTTGTACCTGTTTCCGGTGTCGGTTATGGAAAATCTGAAGGTTTTCCGCGAGCAGGTCACGGATCAATCGGCCATGGAAGCCGCTAAAATCTCGGGTATTCACGATACCATTTCCCAACGCAGCAGCGGCTACGACGCCATTCTCGCTGAGCGCGGCAGCGATTTGTCATACGGCCAGCGACAATTATTGGCGTTCGCCCGGGCACTGGCCGTAAATCCGGACATTCTGGTGCTGGATGAGGCGACATCGTCTGTAGATCCCGGCACCGAGCAACGCATCCAGCGAACTTTGGAATCCCTCATCACGGGACGCACCAGCATTATTGTAGCCCATCGGTTGAGCACAATCCGACGTGCGCATCAAATTTTCTACATTCAGGATGGACAGATTCTGGAACGCGGCAGTCACGACGAACTGATGGCGCAACAGGGTGATTATTTCAAACTTGTGATGCGCCAGACCATTCACCATCATGGCACGGAGGTGGTCTGATGCTCAAATCCGTCCTGAAATGGTTCGTACCCTACTGGCGTCAGGAGCGACGCTGGATGGTCGCCTTGTTCGCACTTACCACGGTGGGTATTGCTCTCCGTTCATTATACCCATATGTCTTCAAGTACGTCATTGATTCCCTTACCGTCAATGTTGATTTTACCCGGGTTCGTACCTGGATTTTGGTGATTTTGGGTCTCGGGATTGTCCGGGAAATCACCCAATGGTTGCTACCGTCCACGCGATATTTTCTGAATCTGAAGTTTGGTCAAGCCATCAAGCTGGATCATTTTGATGGCATTCTCCGGAAAAATCATCGCTTTTTCAATCGGTTCCGAAGCGGCGATCTGATCACCCGTTTGACAGATGACATTGATGGTGACCTGAAATTAGCCTGGTTTTCCGCATCGGGTGTGATGCGACCGGTGGAAGCAACACTGACGCTTTTATTTTCTATTCTACTAATGGCCACCCTGCACTGGCAACTCACCCTGTTAGCAATTATACCGCTACCATTCATCGTCTGGATCATGACCAAAACCGAGCATTGGCAGGAACGGGTTTATAGCGAACGCCAAAAAGCCACCAGCGACACGGTGGATGTTTTGGAAAGTGTGTTTGCCGGGATTCGGATTGTCATTGGCTACGCCACGGAAGAGGCGCAGCGAAAAATCTTCAACCGAGCGCTTGAAAATCGGAAAATCAAAGAAGAGAAAGTCGTTTTTGTCCGGTCGTTGCTGGAAAGTTTGGGTAGTGTCATCAATCAGGTAGGACTGGTGATCGTTCTTTTTGCGGGTGGCTGGCTGGTGATTCAAAAACAGATCACCATCGGTGAATTCTACGCTTTTGTTGCCTACCTCACTGCCATCACGGAACCGATTTGGACCATTAGCTGGTTCTTCGTCTCTTCCAAATTAGCCGAGACATCCGTCCAGCGTCTGAAGGAAATCCAAACCGGGGATGATCTGGTGGTTGGCACACAGATGCCTCCGAAGGATGCATCTATGGAGCTGGAATTCCGGGATGTCCACTTTACATATCCGGAAACACACATGCCGATTTTGAATGGCATTGATCTGACCTTGCATCAGGGTGAAGTCGCGGCAATTGTGGGCGCTGTGGGGAGTGGTAAAACTACACTGCTCCAACTTGCAGGTGGATTATTACCAGCGGATTCCGGTCGGATTCATCTTAAAAAAATCACGGTCAGTGAGCTCGCACCTGATTTCCGTGCCAGGTTGATCGGATTTGTGCCACAGGAGGTGATTCTTTTCAGTGGAAGTGTTGAAGCGAACATCACCATGGGTCGTTCCGCTGTAACATCAGGCCAGATTCATACGGCAACTGAAACGGCGGTATTAATGGATCAGGAAGTAGCGCTGGATAAACTGGTCGAACAAGGTGGCGTGGGACTTTCTGGTGGTCAACGGGCTCGAACGGCAGTCGCCCGAGCGCTGGCGGGTCAGCCCCAATTATTATTACTGGATGATGTCACCGCAGCGCTGGATTTGTCAACCGAACGAACTTTCTGGGAACGACTTCGGTCGGCGTATCCAGACGTTGCCGTGCTGGTGACGACCCACCGGGAAGCGACGGCACATTCTGCTGATAGGGTTTTGTGGTTGGAAGAGGGGAAAATTCGGGAAATGGGTCAGCATCAGGAATTATTGGAGAAACACGCTGAGTATCGGTTTTTGTTTGCGAGATAATTTCGAGGATTCACCTCCAAGAGTCGAAGTATGAACCGAAAACCAAGTTTCGCGCAGCCAACTTGGTTTCCTTTTAGGCATGACGCGAGGCCAAAGCGGAAACCAATTTAGTCCGTTACGCGGCCGGAGTTTGGTTATTGACAAGGTCTCATTGCCACGACCTTCAGGTCGTGGATCAATCGCCAGAAGCCAAGTTTCAGCATAGCCAACCTGGTTTCCTTTCAGGCATGACGCGAGGCTAAATCGGAAACCAATTTAGTCCGCTGCGCGTCCGGAAATTGGTTGCCATCACCAGTTGAAACCAAGTTTCAGCGAAGCCAACTTGGTTTCCTTTCAGGCATGACGTGAGGCTAAAGCGGAAACCAATTTAGTCCGCTGCGCGGCCGGAAATTGGTTATTGACAAGGTCTCATTGCCACGACCTTCAGGTCGTGGATCAATCGCCAGAAACCAAGTTTCACGTAGC
>MNWS01000176.1 GCA_001872685.1 Fidelibacterota bacterium CG1_02_48_14 | reverse complement strand
ATTAGCGGTGTGGCAGTTTCTGAGCCTAAACAAATCCCAACTACCCAAAAGCAGCAACAGAGCAAGACATAAAGATCAGCGTGGCTCATTTTGACTATTGGCCAGGATCCCCATGGAATCCTCGTGGCAATGGAAGTAATTCCGTAGCTCCAGGGTTTCCCAGAGGGATCCTCTGCGGGAGTCCTTCGTGATTTTCGGGGCAGCTTGAAGTATTGATTATTGTCAAATAATCGGGTCAAACCGAACTTGCTTGAGCATCTTGCATCGTACAGTCTCGTAACGCAGACTCTGAAACGAGGGCAGAATGGCGCAAAAAAAATAGCGCGCTACTCGCGATGAGGATGATTTAAAGTTTTGGCCGTCTGCTTCGTCTCGACTATGTTATCGGGGTCAAGCGGCTACAATTGGCTTAAACATTGCATTTCCGTGCACATATTGAGGGCTGTTGAGACACGATGAACGTTACTACTGTCCAATTTTTACTCCAAGCTACCATTGTATACATCACAATTTTTACGCTGCATTGTTTTCGGCGACGGATAACCATTGCACCGCTTTATGTGGTTTTAGGTGGGCTGGGTTGGGTCATGTATTGGATCACCGATGCTGGTGTTCGCATTACCTTGTTTGGAACTCCGGTTCTTGTTGGCTCCACCCTTTACTTTTCGGCCATAATTGTCACCGTTTTTATTATTTATCTCTTCGATGAACCAGAGGTAACACGGCGCACGGTTTCAATCGTTATCGGCATCGCAATCATCGTTCCCATTACCAGTGTTATCCTTCGTTATCATGTATTTTTGGATCCGGGGACCAATCTCTGGCAAGTCCCCGCGCCGCATTTCCGCTCAACGGCTGCTTCGATACTGGCACTGATTGCCGATGTGGTTTTTCTGATTTTTGGTTGGGAATTGGTATCGAAAAGAGCCAAACGCCTTCCTCTGTGGATAAAGCTATTTATGATGCTCCTCGCCGTTATGTGGCTTGATGTTCTGTTATACGGTACCGGCTCATTTTTAGGAACCGCTCATTTCCGGAATCACATTTTCGGAACTGGGATGGTTCGGTTTTGGACCGTGGTGGTCATTTTCCCATTCATGTGGTTTTACATCGCCTGGCAAAAATCTCGTTACCCTTTGCTTGATGGTGAGAACACCGCCAAAGAGGTTTTTTCGCGAATCGCCTTTATGGAGCACGAACTGACCCGAACGCGCCTGACCCTGGAAGAACAAATTCGGACGGAGCAGAAGCTGAAGGAGAGTGAGCGTCTCAAGGGTGCTGTGATTGATCATTCACCCATCGGAATTTCCGTCCGGGACAAGACGGGAACATTGCTATCCGCAAACCCCGCCTGGCAAAAAATTTGGAATATTTCAGATGATGACATGCCGAAGCGATTTGAGCCCAAAGAAAAATTGACCTTTAGTGAGAACGATGGTTATCTGGGTGAGCATATCAGGGCGATTAAACGCGTGTACGAAACAGGTGGATCCTATTTTATTCCGGAAGTTCGGCCTTTGGTACAGACGCCAGGTAAAGCACAATGGATTTCCCAATTTTTCTATGCCATTCATGATGATGCCGGGCAGGTTGATAAAATTGTCATTCTCACTGAGGATATTACAGAACGCAAAATCGCTGAAGCGTCCCGTGTCAAACTGGAAAACCAGTATCGTCTGCTGTTCAATTCCTTACAGGATGCGATCCTGGTAGCCGACACCGATCGGAAAATCGTAGACTGTAATCTGGCCTTCACGGATTTGTATGGATATACGCTTGACGAAATTCGGGGTTGGCCAACAGCCGATATTTATATGAATCAGAATGAATTCAAGACCATGGGTGAAGCGCTGCGACAGCATATGGATGAGTTGGGGTATTTCACCACCATTCATTATAAAAAGAAATCCGGAGAAAGCTTTACCGGTGAAACGCGCGTTCAATATCTGCGGGATTTACATGGGGAAATAAACGGATTTCTGGCATTGATCCGGGACGTGACGGAGCGTGAAAAACTGCTGGCCGAACTGCGCCGGAGTGAAGGGCATAATCGGGATTTGATTGAACATAGTCAGGATTTGATCTGTACCCATACGCTGGATGGCCGTTTGTTGACGGTCAATCCGGCCGCCCTTCATCAGTTGGGATATTCAACATCCCAGGTACTGAACTCGAATCTGAAAGATGTCATAGTCCCGGAAGGTCGCCCCGGATGGGATACTTACATCAAAACCATTGTGGCAGACGAGCATGCTGAAGGACTCATGGAAGTGCAATCCAAAACGGGTGAGCGGTACATTTGGGAATACCGCAATACCCTGCGTACCGATGGTGTTCCGGAACCGATCGTACGCGGCGTTGCTCGTGATATTACCAAACAAAAGAAAATGGAGCGATCGCTGCGGGAGAGTGAGGAACGCTTCCGGACACTTTATGAAAACGCGACGATTGGGCTCTATCGCAGCACCCCCGCGGGACAAATTCTCATGGCCAACCCCACGCTGGTAAGAATGTTGGGCTACGACTCATTCGAGGAGCTATCGAACAAAAATTTGGAGGTAGAGGGATTTTCATCCTCATCTCCTCGTCTTGAATTCATACGAAAAATCGAGCTCAACGGTTCGGTGTCGGGATTGGAATCCGCCTGGATCCGTAAGGATGGTAAAACTATTTATGTGAGGGAAAGTGCCCAGGCTGTTCGGGATGGGAATGGAAAAACACGGTTTTATGATGGCTCCATCGAGGACATCACGGAGCGTAAACGACTGGAAACTCAACTTCAGCAATCGCAAAAAATGGAGTCAATCGGTCGTTTGGCTGGCGGCGTTGCCCACGACTACAACAATATGCTGAGTGTGATCATCGGGCATGCCGAACTCGCTCTGGAACGGCTGGATCAAAAACAGGCGGCTGAATCTGATCTGAACGCCATCCTGAAGGCAGCCCAGCGTTCTGCTGAAATAACCCGGCAATTACTCACGTTTGCCCGGCGCCAGACCATCAATCCACAACCGTTGGAGCTCAATCAGGTTATTAAAGAAATGCTGCAGATGTTGAATCGTCTCATCGGTGAGGACATTGACCTGGTCTGGCTACCCGGTGAAGAAGCCTGGCCGGTAAAAATGGATCCGACGCAAGTGGATCAAATCCTGGCGAACCTTTGCGTCAACGCCCGGGATGCCATCATTGGTGTGGGTAAAATAACGATTGAAACCAGCAATGTGGTTTTGGATGAGCCGTTCTGCAAAGAACATCCCGGTGCAACACCCGGTGATTATGTACAGCTATCCGTAAGCGATGATGGTGCAGGTATGGACCACACGACAGCGGCACAGATATTCGAACCCTTCTTCACCACCAAAAAGATGGGTAAGGGTACCGGTCTGGGGCTGGCAACAGTTTATGGTATTGTGAAACAAAATGACGGTTTTGTGAATGTGTACAGTGAGCCCGACCTTGGAACGACATTTAAAATTTATTTCCCCCGGTATTCAGGGCAGACAGAGCCGATAAAAATTGTTGAGGAGTCGAACATTGAGCCGGGCAAAGGTGAGCGCATTCTGTTGGTTGAGGATGAATCAGCCGTGCGGAACCTGGGTGAGATGATGCTTAAAAGTCTGGGCTATCAGGTCATATCGGCAGGCGGTCCCATGGATGCGTTAAAATTGATGGAGCTTGAAACTGAAAAAATTGAGTTGCTCATAACCGATGTGGTGATGCCGGAAATGAATGGCCGTGATTTCGCGTCCCGCATTCAGACCCGGTTTCCTGACATTAAAATTATTTTCATGTCCGGGTATACCGCCAATGTCATCGCTCATCGCGGTGTGCTGGGCGAGGGTGTTAATTTTCTGCAAAAACCATTCACGGTAAACGCCCTGGCTTCCAAGCTCAGATCGGTTCTGGCACACTAAAAATCCAATAAAAACCCATCCATCCTTTTCAATTATTTTTAAAACCACAACTCGCTTTTCGTGCGGTTGACATTTCCTGTTTATCTGAAAACCGTGTTCAGATGATGCGACCATTT
>MNWS01000113.1 GCA_001872685.1 Fidelibacterota bacterium CG1_02_48_14 | reverse complement strand
GAGGGTAATGTGGAAATTGGTGGAGCCAAAGCGGCTGCACCGTTGTTATTCGATATTATCAACCAGATTACCGATAGCCAAAAACCCCTGTGGTTCAAAGAACCAGACCGGGATTTGAAATCTGTCGAAATTTGCATTTCAAGTGGCTACCCCGCCGGTCCGCTCTGCCCGGAAAAAAGCATGATCGCAGTCCCAATTTCCGCCGTCCAAAGTGGCGTTTGCCCTTACCACCGAAATTTTTTAGTTGACGAAGCCACCGGAAAAGTCGTTTGTTCACAATGTTGGGATGGCTTGCACACAAAAATGGTGACGGGATTTATTTTACCCCCAGCAGCGCAACGAATCTATCAGCGCACCGGTCGATGGGTTGAGTATGTCCCCCAACACCTGGCATCCTGTCCTGCCAGCGGTGAAAACCCCGAGCGTCTGGAAATCGTTTATCCGGTCAATAATATCAGTATTCTGGTACCGCGAGATTTTGACGGCAGTTTTGAGCAGGTGGTTTTTCAGGCAAATTCGCAAGTCAGGGATACCCGATTATTTTGGCTGTTGGATGATAATCTGATCGGAGAAACCCGTCAACACCATGAGGTGGCTGTGGAATTACCCGAGGGCGAGCATACTTTGGTGGTGATGGATGACGAAGGGTACACCCGTCGAGTCCATTTCAAAGCGTTTCGGGGTGAACCGGGTTAAGTCAATTTAAGCGCTGATGGTTGAATCGCATTGGACGATTTTGCCGCGACCCCAGGTTCTGACCAATTCAGTCATGGTTGAATCCAATCGGTCCTAAAATACCTCTTCTAACACGACTTTTTCATCTTTCGCCGGCTGGACAAATTTGCTGGTGGGGTAAAACGCGATAACCCGATTAAAATGGTCCAACGCCTTCTCCTTCGCCAAATCGTCCTTCAACCAGTCTGCACGCATTTCATACAATTGACCCAGACGGTACTCTGCCTCCGCCCCTCTCGGATTAATTGACTGAGCCTTGAGCACACGTTCGAACCATAAAATGGTTGAATCCAATTTGACTGCAAAATCGCGATCGGCCGGATTTAGCAAAACACGCAAACTATCAGCACGCTGGATTGCAACATACCATGGACCATGCCAATCATTCTCCTTTCCGATCATCGTTAGAAAATCCCATCGCCGAGGATGAAGCGCATTACCATTTTCATTACGTCCATACACCCGTACTTCCACGGTTTCATGTGCACAACGAGGTGGTGTCGCGACCAAACGACCGGTTACGCGATCCCATTCATGCGGAACTGTATCACCGTCAACCAAAACCGCGATGCTCCCGGAATCGAACGCATGCCCTCCTTGGCCATCCTCCAGTTGAAAAATGATTTCCGGTGAATCTGGCCGAAGAAAATCGCTGCCAACCGGTTTGAGTGGAATGGCTTTGGGAATGCCCCTGGCAGCATAATCAATCAATCCCTGTAGATATGCCTGTGCCTCCAGATGATTAGCCTGACGGTCTTTCATTCTTGCCTCACCTGCAGCATTAGTGAAAAACCCCATCTCTCCAATGACGCCGGGCAATATCGGATTCGTATTTCGCAAGATTGAAGTACCTTCGTTGTATATCAAAAAATCACTGTAAACGCCGGAACCGTCACCGGATTGGAATTTCAGCTTTTGGTCCACACGATTTAAAATTGCCCGACCCAAATCTACCGAAGCCGGATTCCGTTCCGCATCACCCCAGATGTAAGCCAACGGAAAATCAAGCGTCGTATCGTTAAACGACCCATTGTGATGGATTGAAATCAGGAAATCACTCTGATTGGAGATGGCGATTGATGCACGGGCGGCAAGATTAACATCCTCATCTTTTTCCCGGGTCATGATGACCTTCGCACCATTCTGGCGTAATAATTTTTGAAGCTCCCGAGCAATTCTCAGATTTACCCATTCTTCACGCTCGCCAGAGGGTCCGACTCGTCCATGATCGGTTTTCCGGGTATGGCCATGACCAGCATCTACAGTAATGGTCAATCCCGCCAGCAAACCTGTTGATGCGGGTTTCGGAATGGTGGTACAACTGACCAAAATCAATAAGCCAACCGCTAACATCGCACCCTGTAATCTCTGCCGCATTTCCGTCTCCCTTTGCCTGGTCCTGAAGTGTCTGCCAATAAAAGATAACCCCGGCGTGTTAAACCAGCATCTTCAAACCTTTGGAAGTATCTGGATTTCATTTAACATTACCCTCACAAAAAAACAGGATTCCCTATGCCCCGACACATTGCTCTGATTGCTAATCCCTACTCTGGCGGCAAGCGCGCCAAAACCGACCTGCCCAGGATTGAATCCGAACTAATCCGCCACGGCCTGACTTATGATTTATTCCTCACTGAGCGCCACAATCACGCTGTGGATCTGGCTTGCCAGCTTGAAATTTCCAGATACGATGCCATTGTTGCTGCTGGTGGCGATGGTACTAATAACCAGATGCTGAATGGATTACTGAGTTGTTTCCCGGCCGCGACTTTGCCGCCCCTGGGACTGATTCCCATGGGCAGTGGTAATTCATTTGCGCTGGATCTGGATATGGCCAGCATCGCTGATGGCATCGAAAAAGTAGTCGCCGGAAATACCAGGCCAATGGATGTCTGCTATTTCACGCAAAATGAAAAAGAACGCCACTATTTCGTGAATCTCATGGGTTTTGGATTTGTAACCGATGTTGCCGTTATGGCGGAAAAATTCAAATACCTCGGTGATTTCAGCTACATCCTCGGTGTTCTGGGCTGCACCCTCGGATTGAAATTTCATCACTTGGAAATGGAGCTGGATGGCGAATTAATCACCGGTGAAAATTGTTTTGTAGAATTCTGTAATTCACGCTTTACCGGTGGAAAAATGCTGATGGCTCCAAACGCGAAGATTGACGATGGCTTGTTCGATGTAGTGGTGCTGGGACCGCTGACCCGTCGAAGTCTGTTGGCGACATTTCCAAAAATATTCAAAGGCACACACGGGGAGAATCCTGCCGCTCATTTTTACCAGGCCAGCCATGCGGTGGTGAAATGCGTGCCGGAGAAAAGATTATTGCCGGATGGTGAACTCGTGGGAGTCACACCGATGGAAGTTGGAATTTTACCGCAACATGTCAGGTATTTTGGATGAAAACGATTCAATCGGCAATTTTCTGGTTTGTAGGAGGCGTGTTTTTCCTGATTTTGCTCATAGTTATGGGTCTGGGTCTGATCATTTTCGGTCGCGATCGTACCTTTCCGGTGGTCCGGTACCTGTTACGTATCCAGACATTGCTCATGGGTATGCCGGTATTTATTTCCGGTCAGCACCATATTCCGCGCGAGCGTCCCGTCATTTTTATGGGAAATCATGAAAGCCTGTTTGATGTATTTGTGATTCCCGCAGCGATTACACGACCCTTTGTGGGGGTTGAGGCAGCGGAACAATTTAGTTGGCCTATCTGGGGCTGGGTGATCCGCAAGTGGGGTAATATTCCAATTCCCCGCAAAAACCTGAAAGCTGCCATGGCCAGTCTGGACGAAGCGCGCAATCGAATCGAAGCAGGAATATGTATCGGCATATTACCTGAGGGAACCCGCACGATGACCGGAGAGATCGGTGAATTTAAAAAAGGACCATTTCACCTGGCACTGGCGGCCGGAGCGGACATCGTCCCGTTTGCGATGGATGGACCATTTCGGTATAAAAGCAAGCACAGTTGGCACCTCAATCCCACCATCGTCCGGGTGAAATTTGGCGCTGTCATACCGTTTGGATCGTTTGCGGAGGGGAGTATGGAAGCCATTCGCGATCGAGTCCGTATGGAAATCGTCAAATTAAAAACCGAGATCACGAAATAATTTAAAGCCTTGTTTTGCAGAGGAATCCGATCATGCGCCATCAACACCGATATTCATTTTTAGCCCTCGTCTTTTTTCTGATTAGTGGCGTGTTGGCAAGTCCGGTTCGTACGGGGAATATTGGTGATTTCAAGCTGGAAAATGGCTCGACCATAAATAATTGTCAGTTTGGCTACATAAGTTTTGGCAAAATGAATCGGGAAAAATCCAATGTCATCATCTTTCCGTCCTGGTTTGGCGGAACGAGTTCCGGAACGGCCAATCTGGTTGGAGGACCGGACAAACTGATTGACAGCACCAAATATCATGTAGTTTGTCTGGATGCATTGGGTGATG
>MNWS01000152.1:1447-4170 GCA_001872685.1 Fidelibacterota bacterium CG1_02_48_14 | reverse complement strand
TGCTTGAAGATGGGCGCCAGAAATATGATGCGCTGGATACGTCTTTGTCAGCGGCGATTAAACGCGCTGGTGAATGGCGTAATGAGGCCTTAACAGGACTTGATAGTACAAAGGCAGGTTATGCCGATTTCGCTGCACAGGTCAATGCAGTTTATAACGATATGATCGCCAAAGCCCGTGATGAAGATTTGCAAAATTCCAAACGCTGGGAAGACGGCATCAAACGTGGATTGCAAAGTATCATTGATGAGGCTGATGATATGGCGAGTAAGGCTGAACGCGGTGTGACCTCCATGTTTAAAAGCATGGAAGATGCGCTGGTTAGTTTTGTCACAACGGGCAAATTGGATTTTAAATCCATGGCGGATTCCATCATCGCCGACATGGTGCGGATGCAAATCCAATCCAGCATCACAAAACCACTGGCGGGTGCGCTGGGTGGTTTTCTGGGTGATATTGCAGGGTCAATTTTCGGTGCGCCTGCGGGAGCCGGCACGGCCTCCACAGCAACCGCTCATACTGGTGGTGTCATTGGTAGCGATAATTTACACATGCGTTCAGTCAACATGGACGTATTTGCAAATGCACCACGATTTCACACAGGCGGGATTGTCGGGAATGAGGTGCCGATTATTGCCAAACAAGGTGAAGCCGTCTTTACGCCAGGTCAAATGAAACTGTTGGGCGGGGCACTGCAATCCAAGCCGAATGTAAATGTATCAGTGCGTGTTGAAAACAACGTCGGCAATGCTCAGACCAGAACCGATGTCAGCCGTGACAGCGCAGGCAACATGGATCTGAAAATCATCATTGAGGAAGTGGAAGGCAATTTATCGCGCAATATCGGACGCGGTGAAGGCTTAGCGCCAACGCTGGAACGTCGTTACGGTCTCAACCCTGCCGCTGGGAGTTATCGATAGTTGGGCATGCAGATAGATCTTTTGCAAAGTAGTAATTTGTACTGGATTCAACAGCCCAGCTATTAATTTGAGCAACATTTTGGGAGTCAATAACCATGTTATCGCAGGCAAAAATCAAACAAATATTAGGAGACAAAGGAAGAATACCCTTATTAAAGTTATCAGGCACAATAAATTCATCTTTATTGGAACGAATGATCCCCCAGTTTCCATCTGAGAATCTTTTCTTAAGGTCAAACAATCGAAGTTGAAGTTGAACACCTGCTATATCTCGTCCCGGAACCACAGCTCCTTCTTTGATATAGCCAATATGATTTTTTTCAAGTTGCTCTTGTTCATCTTTTGAAAATTTAGGTTCTTGATCTAAAACGCCATGCAGTTTTTGATCTAAAATAGGGTTCTTCTTATAAAAATGCCTTAAATTCCAGATACAAAACATTTCGGTTATTTCGTTTTGGTGTTCAGGAGTGAGAGTTTTAATATCACCATCAATAATGCGGTTTGATAGGCATTCATATTTGTCTTCTATGCTTTTCATGTAACCTGCTTCGGCGCGTTGATCCCAAACTCGCATTGCACAAAAGACAACATCTCTGGGTGTTTTCAGATTAGTTAAACCTGTTTGCTTGTCATAGTAAGAAACGCTGCCTTCTGTATTGCAGAATCTTTTTATACAAAATTGTGGGAAGACATGCTGCCTCACAGTGAGCTGATGAGGGTTTCGCTTTTGAGGTTTTTCATACTGCATGAGCAGTTGCCTTTCTTAAACATAAAAAGAAGTATAGAACAATGCAAATAACATGGCCATCAACATTGCCGTTGCCGACGGTGCAAGGGTATGGCGTTCAACCCGGGGAAGCGATTTTACGCACCGAGATGGAAGCAGGACTTGCCCGCCAACGCCGTCGTTTTACCGATGTGCCGACCAAAGTGTCCGTGCGCTGGATCATGCGACGGGATCAATATGCCATCTTTGAAGGTTGGTATCGCTGGCATGCCCGTGAAGGGGCAAGCTGGTTTGTCATCACGCTTCTGGGCGGTCTTGGTCTTTTGGAACAAGAAGCACGCTTCACACGGCAATTTTCATCACGGCTTTTGGCGGGTGGAACGCTTTGGGAAATCACATCCGAGCTGGAAATTCGCGAACGTCCTGTCTTAGATGAAGGATTGCTGAACTTGCTCTTAAGCGAAGATGCTCAAGGGATTATTACCGCTGGTGATGGCCTGCATATTCTTGTGCATCAGACTTTGCCACTCCGCTTTTATTAACCACTTAACAAAAGGAAGACATCATGACCTTGCAGACCGATCTGCAGGATGCGGTGGCGCGTGTCCAAACGGACAGCCAGCTCCTGCACACTATCGTCCACGGCGATGATCAGACAGAAGTGCCAACTGACGGTGGCAATGTCAAAAGCGCCGCCAAAGCCATCAAGGATATTGAGGATGGTATTCAGGCCGGACTAACCGATCTTGGTGCATCGGCTGATCAGCTGAATGCGGCTGTATCACAAACCGAAACCTATCGGGATGAAGCACAATCCTCGGCGCAGTCGGCCTTACAAACAGCCAATGCCCTTAATCTGCCGACCAACATTAACGGTCAGGCGGGCAAGTTGCTGGCGGTGAAACAGACTGAAGACGGGTTTGAGGTGATTGAATCCGTCGGGGTGTTTTATGGCCTGCGTGCTGATGGTTCAAAGCTCACGGCCATCACAGGGCAAGGCACCTATAACGCCAACGATTTTGACACATGGTTCATCACGCTGCCGGGGGTGGATTTCAACATTAACGAGGATGGCC
>MNWS01000152.1:0-1410 GCA_001872685.1 Fidelibacterota bacterium CG1_02_48_14 | reverse complement strand
GAGATAAAAACATGACACAGATTGATCTGGGCAATATCCGCATTAACTGGCGCGGAGCCTATAACAGCGCTGGTAATTACGTGCGCCATGATGCCGTTTCCTATCAAGGCTCAAGCTATATCGCCAAACGGACAGTGTCCGCCGTCACCCCCGTTCAAGGCGATGATTGGGATTTGATGGCGGCGGGTACGGATCAGCTTTCCCAAGAAGGCGATCTACTGATCCATAACGGCGCTATTCCTGCTCGTCTTGCGCGTGGCGGTAATGCTCAAGTCTTGCAGATGATTGGTAATCAGCCTGCTTGGCGCGATCAATCGCTTGATCCGTCACGTCGTGTGTGGAAGCTGGCCAAGGTCAATGGCATGGGCGGTTGGCACACGCGTGTTTATCTCATGGCTGATGGCACAATCAAAGCCTGCGGTTATGGTGGGAATTATTCTAATGGGGATTCTATTGGTACTCATGTTTATACGCCAAAGCGCGTGGCAACGGATGATCCCGATGTGCGCTTTGTGGATGTGTTCTCAGGTGGGATGCAGCATTACGCTCTAACCGCCGATGGTGAAGTATGGTCTTGGGGTTTTAACAATTATGGTCAGCTTGGCCATGGCAACACCATTAATTTGGCAGTAGCCAAGCGGATTGAGTATTTTGTTCAAAACAATATCCAAATCGCCAAAGTCATCCCCGGTCGCCCAAATTATTACGACCATGCCTGCGCTTATTTCTTAACCACGGATGGTCGTGTTTATGCCTGCGGGATTAACAGTAACGGCAATCTGGGTAATGGAACATCCGCCAATCAATATACGCCCATTCGATGCGGGGCGTTGACCAATATTGTCGATGTCGCGACTTCTGGTTTGCCCCATACGACATATGCTGTTCAAGATGACGGCTCACTGTGGGTCTGGGGCTATAATGGCTATGGGCAGCTTGGCCTTGGAGATACGACTAATCGGGAAACCCCCATTTTGCATCCCGCCTTTAATAATGTGATCAAAGCTTTGCCCTCTTGCGGATATAACACCGCTGGCTCTGGCCCGACAGGTTTTGGCGTCATTTTGTTAAGTGACGGCACATTATGGAGTTCTGGCTATAACGGCAGTGGAGAGCTTGGCTTGGGTGATGCCACGCAAAGGACAAGCTTCACACAAATCGCTCTGCCCACTGTTATCTTCACGGATATTTTTGTCGGCGATGGTCGTTATGCCAGCGGTGGCGGTATTACCGATCAGGGTGAAGTTTATCTTTGGGGATATAACGGGTATGGCCAGATGGGAACGGGCAACTCAACCAACCAGTCCTCCCCGCAAAAACCAGCAGGAAGTTTCCAAGGCAATGTGACCAAGGTCGCCTTTGGCGGTGGGTGCAGTTATGAGGGTTGTATCTTACAAGCAGGTAATAATC
>MNWS01000020.1 GCA_001872685.1 Fidelibacterota bacterium CG1_02_48_14 | reverse complement strand
AGGGCGAGGTGAAATCGGTGATTTCCAGAATGACCGTCTCGCCGAGTCGTATTCGTTGACCAATCTGTAGCTTTTCCCAATCCAGGCCGGTGGTGGTAATATTCTCACCCGTCGAGCCCGGGTAAATGGGATGACCTTCGGCTCTCAAAGATTCAATCACCTCAAGCGCATACAAACACACCGCCCGTTCGGGACCACCGTGGTGCTTTTGGTCGTTTTGATGATCGCCAATGAGGCCGTTCACGGTGATCTCCACCGATTCGACGGGCAATTTGGGAACGCCGCCCGGGGAAATGCTGATTTGATGGATGTGGGGTTGGGTCATTTTTTTTAGAAATCCTTTAACCGCAAAGACGCGAAAGGGAACTTAACCACAGAGATCACAGAGGTAAACCGGAGAACACAGAATAATTAGACAATTTTCAACACCCCTCTGTGTCTCCCCTCAAAAGGGGAGAATTATTTGAAATTTCTACTGTGCCCTTCGACCAGCCTTCGCAAAGCTATGGCTTGGCAGGCAAACTCAATGAAGCACTTTGGGTTGGATTTCATTTTAAAATTCATGCTTGGTTTCTGCTTCAAATTTGTGAAATCCGTGCAATCTGCCCCGCAGGGACCCCGTTGGGGTGGTTCTCTGGCTTTCTGGTTTTAGTCATTCGTGCTCTTCGTGAAACCTGTCACGACGAAGTCCCAATTTTTCGGGACGTAGGCGGATTCGTGGTTAAAAATTCCCCGGTGCAGCGCCGCTGGTCATGTCCGCTTTTTCATGATGCAAGGGAATGCCATTGTCATACACCTCCCGCTCTGGCGCAGATGCCATTAATCCGGGAAATCTTCGATACAAACTTTCGGCAAACAGGTAATCCAGATGCTCGTTGGCATCCGGACTCCAGCCCATGACCCGTTCCCAGATTTCCGCCGATTCCATGCAAAAATAGATGAACAGATCGTCACCACCCACTTCCCGGATGGTGTTATAAACCGTGCGGTACATGTCCAACCGCAACGGTTTGGGATAGCGAACCTTCCCGTCCATGCCACGAATCAATTCGGCAAACATGATCCGGGATTTGGGAAACTTATCCAGCACTTTGTCCTTCATCTCCGGTGGAAAACGCAGCGTTCCCATGGAAATCCAGGTCACTTTTTTGGGATCAACCACATTGAATAACTGATGGATCAGCTCAATGTAATTTTCACGCCAGTTCTCGTGATACAGAATCGGATCGAAGTGCAGTCCGATTTTGTAGCCCGCGTCCTGGATTTTTCTCATGGCTTCCAACCGTTCCGCTAAAGACGCCGCCTTGTGCTCCTCAGCCTCGATAATGGCTTGGGGATTCACCGACCATGAAATCACGGTGTGACCCTCGTGGTCAAGACCCAACAGATTTTCGATCTTGTTGGATTTGGTCTTCAATTCCAGCAGCACATTGGGCAATTCAGCGAAGTATTCCACCACCTCTTTGGAAAATTCCGAGGACCCGTCAAACGCCAGACTGTCAGACAATTCGCCGGTCCCGATCCGAAAAAATCGCTCCGGTTGGGTGGCAATCTTTTCTTTCACCTCAGCCAGCAGTTTGTCCGAATTGGCGTACACCGTGGTCACGGGATTATTCAGATAGAACTGCAGAATACAGTAGGTACAGTCAATGGGACAGTTGCTGGTCTGATTGATCACGTGGTAATTGCAGCAGCGATAGGTCCGGTCAGTACCGGGACACTGCTTCACCGTGTGACCCTCTTTTTCCGTGAGCAGAATCTCCCGCTTGCCGGCGTTCAGGGTGCGGTGAAACATCTCCGCCTTGAGCTCGTCGGTGAGTTCGACAATTTGAACATCGGCTTGGGGATTGTTGCGTTTATAACGCTCGACGATGGGTTGATCAGCGACTTTTTTGTCGACGGTAATCGTCTGGATCTTGGGTTCTTTCATCGTTCTCGGGGTGGTTAGATTTGGTCAAAGACCGGTTCCAGATTGGCATCACTCAGCCCCCGTAGAATTTTCTGTAATTCCGTCAAATCTTTGGCGTGAAAGGTCATCTCGAGCCCCTGCTTTTCAAAGTAGGGGTCCCATTTCACCTTCACATTTTCCGGTATTTTGGCGGCCTTAATCGTCTGTTTTAATGTCTCTTCGGCAGCGGTGAGATGTGGCATTCGCGCGGCATTGATCTTTTCCCGAATGTCCATCACCACCGGACGCGGATCGTCAATGCCTTCCCGGGCGATGTCCCACAACCCCATCTGTTGTGCCTTGGTTCGGAAATCGGTATCGTCGCGTTGCGCCATTTCCCAGATATTCTGGATGATTTCCGCCGTCATATTAATCCCCAGGTGCAGATTTTGGATTAATTGCACCACCCAGTCCAGATGCGCCTCTGCCCGTTGGAAAATCAAAGCGCGTTTCAGACTTAAATCTTTATCTACGATCAATTGCTGTAATTCCCCGGGTAATTTCAAGAGGAACAGATAATCGTTCATGAGGTGGGCCTGGGGCGGAATTTCCAAGGCGTCGAATAAGCCCTCGGCGATCTGCGTTTTGGTAAACCCCATCTTCCGGGCGACACCAATCAGGTTGGCTTTATCTATCAGGGTTAAGGGGGAATAATATGCCGCCACCACATTCAGCAAATCCATGGACGATTCCACCTTTTCCAGCAGATAAGCCGGGAGTTGGGTGACTTTGGCAGCCTGTGCCGCCTCGAAGCGCTGTATCCCGCCCACGATTTTATTGCAACTGCCCGTATTCAATGCCAATAACGGTTTCTGGAGTGGCTGGTTCGCATCGAATGCCTCCCTGCGAAACGGCAGGGCTTTGAAATCCGAGTGACTGGTTGGACCGATCAGTCCGATGGATTTGAAGGTGACTTGCATAGCTGACGAGAAGATCATTTCCCGAAAGCGGTGCGGCAAGGGGAATTCCTGTTTAAAGAAACATCTGCTTAGTATCTTCTATCATTTGTCCTCCTTTTGGATGGGGGCATTGTTGGGAAAGCGGCTCTTGTTCCCTGATGCGCCACGCCCGAGCAAAAAAGCGAGCCTGGGAAAGAGGTCTTGCAGCCTTAAACAATATCGACGAAACTTGGAGTGCGGCGATTGGAGAATATACTGAAGTAGGTGATGGCTACTACATGTGGGTCCCTGAACATCAAAAATGTTGGGAAATTGGTAGCGGTTTGGATGATGACATTCATCAGGATGGCAGCGTGATGCGCAGTATCCGCAACGGTAGTTTCGATTTTGAAGAGGAAATCTGTCGTCCCGTCTTCGAATGCCGGACGATCCCTGCTCATTGGGATTACATCGGTTACTCGGTGGTGGTCGGAACCAAGAATGATGGCCTGATTCAACCCGAAACTGCCCGCTGGATTACTAATGGTGCCTGGACACCGGAGACCCCACACCTTATGTACCCCGAAAACAACTACTACTATGGTGATGATCCCACAGTTTTTCCCAACGGCGGCTGGAACCACAGTGAAATGATGCGCTATACCCGGATTTACAATGGCGAAAGTCTGCCGGCAGCTCAGATCCAAACACCGCTGAAGGTGAATGCGGATGATATGAGGGGTTGGTTCGGTGAGTAGATCTTTTTACTCCCTGATAATGGTGATTCTGTTCCTGGCGGTTGCTTGTGTTGAACCGCCCGAAACGCACGTTAACCATGACCAGGAAGCCCTTAAATTGGTCTGGGAAATAGGCTACGATGCTTATGTGTGGGGGTCCTATGCGGCCCCCACAGTCTTCCGGGACTCGCTGCTCATTTATTCCGGTGATGGCGGGATTCATTGCGTGACAGTTGATTCCGGTCGAAACAAATGGACCTCAAGCTATCTTTCGGCGGGGTTCATGCACAAAGCGTTTGTCATGGACCAGGCTGCCCTCTTTGGATTCAGTGGTAAAGATAAGGTTTTTAGTATTCAGCTTGAAGATGGCAGCACTCTTTGGGAAACCGAGATCGATTCTGGAAGGACTTTTGGCTATCATACAGCTTTAAATGAAGATAGTTATTTTATAGGCACCAGCAGCCGCAATAAAAGAAAAACCATTTGGAGATTGAATAAAGTCAACGGAACCATAATGGATTCGATAATCACAGCCTACATGCCATGGGGCTTATTTACAAAACAGGGTAGGTTGTTCAACTCAAATGGTTGGTATCCTGATAACAGCCCATATTTCATCGGCAATATTGTTTGTTATGATTTAC
>MNWS01000095.1 GCA_001872685.1 Fidelibacterota bacterium CG1_02_48_14 | reverse complement strand
TCATCCACGGTTTCATGAAATTGTCCTGGCCCGTGTGAAACAGATGATCTCCGTCGGCACGGCCGTATCGCTGACAGATGAAGTATTTGTCAAACGCGATGGTTCAGAAATCATGGTGGAAGCCGCCGCCGCACCCATTGAATATAATGGACGTAAAGCGATTGTTGTCACCATCCGGGATATTTCAGAGATTCGCCTGCTCCAGCAGCAGGCATCACGGGCAGAACGGTTGGAAACCGTGGGAAATATTGCAGCCCAGGTTGCGCATGATCTGAATAATTTACTCACACCCATCGTGGCCTATCCGGACATCATCCTTTCCTTCCTGGAGGACAATCATAAGGCGATTCGCTATGTGGATGACATTAAGCGTCATGGCGAACGCATCGCTGAAATCAATCAGCAATTACTCACGCTGAGTCGTCGCGGTCATTACAACATGGAGCCGGTGGATCTGAATAATACCATCCGCGAAGTGGCGGGTATGATCACGCTGCCCCGGGGTGTCGTGATAAAAATGGAACTCGCCGAGAATCTGCTGCAAGTATCCGGAGGTGAATCCCAACTCTCCCGGGTGTTCAGCAATCTGTTGCTGAACGGCGTGGACGCCATGGAAAATCAGGGTAATCTCCTGATCAGCTCGTTCAACCTGTATCTGGACGAACCCATTATTGGTTACGACAGAATCGAACGCGGTGAATATGTTGTTATCACCATAACGGATAATGGCTCTGGAATTCCTCCGGAAATTTTATCCCGGATTTTCGACCCATTTTTCACAACGAAGACAGCGAGTAAAGTTCATGGTTCCGGTTTAGGGCTGTCCGTTGTCCGGAATGTATTGCATGATCATAAGGGTTACATTGACATCAGCACCAGTCCAAGGGGCACGACATTCACGGTCTATTTGCCGGCCATCCATGGTGGCGATCTTGATGAATTTCAGGCAAAGTCGGATTTCCAAGGCCACGAAAAGATTTTGGTGATAGATGACGACCTGCTGCAATTCAAGGTGTTGGATGAATTGTTGAGTGCGCTGGGCTATTATGTTTCCTACGCGGAGACGCCGGAAAAAGGCATCAAGCTCTGCAAGAAAACCCATTACGATCTCCTCATTCTGGATATGGTCCTGGATTCGGAGTTGGATGGTGTTGATGTCTATCTGGCTGTGCGCAAATTCAGACCCAACCAAAGGGCCATCATCATCTCCGGCTATGCCGAAAGTCATCGTGTGAAAATCGGCTTGAATGCCGGGATCGGCGGGTTTATCCGGAAGCCATTGACCCTCGAAAAAATCGCAGATGCCGTGAGGTCTGAACTAGACCGGGCTGACACGACCGGCGAAGCCTAGAATTTTTCTCCCCGATCCTCCCTGATCTGACTGCCCACCGCCCGGATTCGACCCCACAGGGACCAGATTAATCCGATCATTCCCATGACCTGCAAAGTCGCACAGGCAAAGGCGGTGACATCAATCCATTGCTGTCCATACCAGATTCCCGAGAGGATTTCGAAAATAAACCGGGCCAGTGTGGCGATGGTGAACAGCCAGTAAAATTTTTGAATGCGTTCCGGCACATACCTTTTGTCATCTTTGGTTGGGCGGGGGAAAAACCACACCGCGACGCCCAAAATCATCATCATCATGCCACCCACCAACAGGACGTGGGTGTGGGCAGTCACCAGCGTCAATGGGTATTGCCAGCCAAAGGTTCTGGCGGCATAGAGATATAGTCCGGAAAAGAATCCGATGATAAAAAACAGGAACGATGTTTTTATGAAATAGCGGACTGTTGAAAACATGGCAACCTCGTCTTTGCGGTTATTGACTGTTTTTGGCGAAAAAAGATACACACCAATGTTTGATAAAAACACACCCGATCTGGCTGATCCTGCCCTGTTGGTTCCCGGACATTTGAATTTATATTCGTGCCCCATGGAATCCGGAACCGAACGCACACCTTTACGCGATTTTTCACTCGAAGAATTGGTAGCCTATTTCACCAGTCTGGGTGAAAAACCCTTTCGCGCCCGGCAGGTGTTTCAATGGATGTGGCAAAAAGGGGCTACTGAATTTTTCCAGATGACCAATATCTCCCGGTCACTCATTCAACGACTTGAAACCATCGCCACCCTGGATCGCACGGAAGTCGTCTTTATTTCACAATCCCCTGCCAGTGAAACCAGAAAACTTTTGTTACGGCTGCAGGATGGGAAAACCGTCGAAACGGTCCTGATTCCTGAAGAATCGCGGGTGACGGTTTGTCTTTCATCTCAGGTGGGCTGTGGTCTGGATTGTGATTTTTGTGCCACTGGGAAAATGGGTTTGCTGCGGAATCTCACCGCTGGTGAAATCACCGATCAACTGCGTCAGGTCATGGCCATCAGTTCGCGTCCCGTCACCAACATTGTGTTTATGGGCATGGGCGAGCCGTTTCACAATTATTCGGCCGTTTTAAAAGCTGCCGATATGATGCACGATGAATTGGCCTACGGCACGGGCGCGCGTCGGATTACCATTTCCACCAGCGGACTGGTCCCTCAGATTAAACAATTCGCGGAGGAAAACCGTCGGTACAAATTGGCAGTGAGTTTGAACGCCACGGTGGACGAGCAGCGCAATGTCCTCATGCCCATCAATAAAAAATGGAATATTTCCGCTCTAATGGATGCCTGCAAATATTACACGGAAAAGACTCACAATATGTTGACCTTAGAATATGTGTTGATGGCAGGTATTAATGACACACTCCAGGATGCCCGGCGGTTGGTCCAGATTGCGCGACCGGTGTTTTGTAAGGTGAATGTCATTCCCTACAACGACATTAACGGAACGTACCGGCGTCCGGCTGATGAAAAAATCGAAGCGTTCCTCCAGGAGCTGAGCAAGGGTAATTTTCCACTTACCGTTCGCTGGAGTCGTGGGGGAGATATTGACGCAGCTTGTGGGCAACTGGCTACCCAGACGAAAAAAATGCAGCCCGGTTTTAACCCCATTGAAACCTAACGAAAAAAAATGAGCAGGTGATGTCGAAATTGAACGAAGACGCGCTTACCGCTGCCCTGGAAACCATTAACAACCGGGGTGATTTCAGTGGTCAAACCGGGTTGGTGTTGGGGTCCGGTTTGGGACATTTCGCGGAGGAATTGTCCAATGTCCAACGAATTCCATTTCACGAGATTCCGCATTTCCCGGTCTCAACGGTTAAGGGTCATGCGGGGGAATTGATCAGTGGCCGGGTGGCTGAACACCGGGTTTTGGTGATGCGGGGTCGTGTTCATTTTTATGAAGGTTACACGCTGGACCAAATCATTTTCCCGATTCAAATCCTGCGTGGCCTGGGTGCGCAAACTTTGATTATCACCAACGCCGCAGGTGCCGTAAATATGGAGTTCCAACCCGGTGATCTCATGGTGATAGATCGCCAGATGAATCTCACAGGACGCAGTGTTTTATCAGAAGCCGAACCGCTGCGACCCTATTTGCGGCGCCTTGGGGATCTTGTTGAAAGGGTGGGTCGCGAGATGAAATTGCCCATTCGTCGGGGATGTTATGCTGGTTTAACTGGTCCTTCTTATGAAACTCCGGCGGAAATTCGTCTATTGCGACACATGGGTGTTGATGCGGTGGGAATGTCTACCATTCATGAAACGATCGAGGCGTACGCTTTGGGAATGGAGGTTCTGGGGATTTCGTGTATGACCAACTTTGCGGCTGGCATTCTGGACCAGCCCTTGGATCATGAAGAGGTTATCGCCACCGGCAAGCGGATCGAAAAAATCTTCAGCGAGCTTTTACACCGTATCTTGATACAAATCTGAATGTTGAATTAGTAAGGAAGACAAAGCTGGTGGCGGATTTTGCTGATAAAACGGATTTGAAGTAACAACCAGTTTTCGCGAAGCCAAATTGGGTACCGTATCAGTCGAAAATCAGAAGTCTCGTACTCGATGGATTTCTTACTTCTTCTTTCTCTAAAACGACACCCCTCTGTGTCTCCCCTCGAATAGGGGAGATTTTTCGCGTCCGCGCTCGTACGGCCGGGTGTCCTTCGACTCCGCTCAGGAAGACACCCGATCCGCTCAGG
>MNWS01000081.1 GCA_001872685.1 Fidelibacterota bacterium CG1_02_48_14 | reverse complement strand
TTTTCATCATTTCCTTCAGGTAAATGGCAAATGCCAACGCCGTTCCGCCAGCGCCAGCCTGAAAACTGAAACCATCTTGCATAATGCCTGCTGCCCGAACGAATTTGGCGGTGAGTTCTGCTATGAAGAGCCGGTCCGGTGATTTGGTGAGAGCGGTTGTGCCGGAAACGATTTTTTCCGGATCACCCACCTTGTCCAGCACCACCACGGCATCAACATTCTGACCCTGTATTTGCCAGGGGATGCAGGGAAATGGCACCAGGTTGTCGGTGATGATAATGACATTGTCGGCGTACATGGAATCGGCCAGCCCAAACCCCAATAGTCCACAGGCGGAGGGACCACGATCTCCAGTTGCATTGCCAAGGGGGTCGGCCGTTGGCGCGGCGATGATGGCAATGTCAATGTGGATTTCACCGTCCTGAATGGCCTGCCAGCGACCGCCATGAGAACGTAAAACCGCCAGCCCATTCATTTTCCCTTCGGAGGCGTATTTTCCTAAAGGACCATTGAGAGACCCTTCGATATAGCGAATCACACCGTTGTCCAAATATTTGATCAAAGGTTCGTGACACGGAAAAGCAGCGCTGGGAAACCACATTAAATCTTTCACACCCAATTCAGCGGCGGCATCGAACACCTGATTCATAATCAAATCGCCATTCCGGAAATGGTGATGAGAGGAGATCGTCATGCCATCTTTAATGCCGGCTTTGATCAGCGCGTCTTTGATTGTTGGAACAACCTTGTTTCCGTCGAGAGGATAGTCATTACAACTTCTGATGGGTGGAGCAGCTTTATTTCCGACGGGGTGATATTCGGCGACACCCTGAAATGGCACCTGAGGTTTGCCATTGACCAGAATGGGGACTATTCGTCCGGCGGCGTTGACTACGAACTCATATTTGTCTGACATAATACCAAATCCTTTTAAGATTTAACCGCAAAGAGACAAAGGAATCGAAAGGTCGCGGAAATATAATTAACAGGGATAACCAATAGTTTGAGCATTTTTACCATACTTATCTTTGCGTGTTCTGGGACTTGCTTTGCGGCCCTTGCGTTTTAACTCCGCGACTTTGTGGTTACGGCTGTTCTTCCCCCAGCCAATTAGCCGCTACTATCCCCGTATCAATAGCCAGCTTTAGGGTGCGCATGGCGCGTTTCACCACCGGTGGATCAATCATCTTACTCCCAAGCGCAACCACACCCAATCCGTGTTTTTCCGCATCCTCGGCAGCTTTGACAATTTTCTGTGCTTTTTCAATTTCATCACCGGAGGGTGCAAATACCTCGTGAATGACTCTGATTTGGCGGGGATGAATACAACCTTTCCCGTCAAACCCCAGCGCTTTGGCTTCAGCAACGGAAGACCGTAATCCCCCTTCATCACTGACATCACTGAAAACCGTATCAATAGCCTGAATACCGGTCGCCCTGGCAGCATTCACCAGCATGGAGCGTGCGAAAAATGATTCTTTGCCTTCAACCGTTCGTTGTGTGCCCAAATCAGCGGTATAATCTTCCAAACCAATGGCCAAGGCTACATTATTGGGCGAGGCTTCCGCGATTTCCAACGCTTTAAGAATGCCACGACCACTTTCCAGAATCGGCATTAAAAAGACCGGTGCCTTGCGACCACTCGCCTGACTGAGCATTTTAATCTGTTCGTCTACAGCATGAACCTGGGCGGCGCTTTCAACCTTGGGGATTAATACCAGGTGAACATTATGCGGTACAATATAGGCCAGATCATCCAACCCCCGCTGACCCTGGTTGATGCGCACCATGCGTTCGACACCGAAAAAATCCAGCGTACGCAGGGCATTGCGCACCAGAAACCGTGCAGCGTCTTTCTCACCTGGTGGAACGGCATCTTCCAGATCCAGGATAATGGCATCGGGCTGATGAATCCCGGCATTCACCATGAGTTTGGGTTGATTCCCCGGCAAATATAGCCGGCTGCGGCGGAAATGATCGCGGGTTGTTCCGTAGAGAGAATGTGCTTTCAATTCCGGGAGTACTTGAGATTGCAATCTTGGGAACGCCCGCTTGATCACGGTTTCGAGCCGGGCTTGCACCACCCAGGGCAGTGCGCCAAAATCGTTTAGTACGAATTCACCGGTCGTGATCCCGAGTGTTGCCAGCGCTTCTTCCACCAGTTTCCTTAATGACGAGCCAAAAAGCACAGCCACCATGCTTTTGATTTCAACCCGCAAAGGATGATGGGACGGCGTGTAGGTGACCTGACAATCCGAACGAATCTTATCGCCGGTGGGTCCTGCTGTAAATACTTCGGAAGTGCTCATTTTTTATTTACCCAATTGTTGCGTTGCAGTGCCATTCTCTCGCCATTTTGTGAAGAAGTAGGATGCATTTTCTTTCACTCCCCGGTTGGAACAATCCGCATCAAATTCGACAGATTGGTTCCATTTTGAATCCGCAAATATAGGCGGACCAACTTGCGCACCAAAGGGAATGCACGGCGATTTATTTTCACTCACGACGGCATTCGGGTGCGCTTTCTTCTTCCTCCTTTCTCTTTCCCTTCCCCCGTGATTTCTCTAATCTTAACCAACAACCAAAATAAGGACGCGTTGGGTTATGGATATTTTCATGGAGGCTGCAATCGAGGAAGCACAAAAAGGATTGGCCGAGGGTGGCATCCCTATCGGTTCAGTCATCGTTCACAACGGCAAGATCATTGGCCGGGGACATAATCGCCGGGTACAACAGGGCAGTGTGATTTTGCACGGCGAGATGGATGCCTTTGAAAATGCCGGCCGTCAACCCGCCAAAGTTTATCGGGAATGCGTGTTGTACACCACCCTGTCCCCTTGTCCCATGTGCTCCGGTGCGATTCTGCTCTACGGCATTCCCAAAATCGTCATCGGTGAAAACCAAACCTTCATGGGGGACGAAGAGCATTTGAAAAATCACGGCGTCGCGCTGGATATTCGTCAGGACGAAACCTGCATCAACCTCATGACGGTGTTTATTGAGCAGAATCCGGTATTGTGGAATGAGGATATTGGGGAAGAAGAAGTAGTGAGTAGTGAGTAGGAAAGTAGTGAGGGGGCTTTGAACAACGCTACAGTTTGTCGTCATTTGCTGGTTCAGCCTCCGCGACCTTATACAACACCGCCTCGTATTTTTCCCGGGACCCGCGTTTCCCACGCTCGACGATATAATCTTCAGTTAAAATCGCGCTGACCTTTTCTGAGACAGCACTGTTGACCAATTGATTCATGGAAACCCCCTCCTTACGGGCAATTTCCTTCATTTGACGATAGATGGACTCTGGGAGTCGAATGCTCATGGTACTCATGCGAGTTCTCCAATCTTGGCTAAAAAAGTCATTGGTGTAATAGCGCTGATACCGAAACGGTTACTTCCCACAAAATCACTGAGATTGAATGTGACGATAAAATCCGATCCGGATTCCACCGCCAGTTCCAGAACCATGTCATCGGCAGGGTCCTTCAAAACCGGGCGCCATAGATAGAAAATTTTGCATTGGGTAGCCACCGAGCAGAAATAGTCCAGGATGTCATCAACGTCAGAATCACTCAATTGAGGTGGTTTTAGGCGCTTCAACACCGCCTCATATTCAAATAACAGGGGTACCGAAAGTACCAGATCAAATTTCCCGATTCCAATGAGAGAGAGCACCTTGAAAGAGGCTCCTCGTTTTGATTTTAATCCGGCAATAATCACATTCGTATCCAGCACTATTCTCATAAATGGTATTATATATGATACCAGACTGTTTTACAATTATTTATCTGCTTACACAGAATCCAGACTTGTGGAATGAGGATATTGGGGACGAGGAAGTAGAAAGGTAGAAGAGTAGGAAAGTAGAAAAGTAGAAGAGTAGAAGAGTAGGAAAGTCGTTAGGGGAGATTTCTCGAATTATTTTAATCCGGCGGTGGATGATCCACTGGGATATACTTGGAAGCTGGAGGTTGTCCACTCACAAATCGTCGGGCAATCAAGTCGTCAATATATGCCTGGACGCGTGGGTTGGTAATCTGTGACTTGAATGCTTCCAGCCGGGCGACCTTTTGATGAGATTCATCCAGGTCCGGAGGAAGCGGATCCACGGGCATGTTATTACCGATAAAGCCTAACCAGGGAAAAATCGACAGGTTGTTCTGTTTTATCAGATATTGAATGGGATCAAATGTCATGTGTTTCAGGCGATAACCTCCATTTGCCCTCATGAGATAATCAAAGCCTACCAAAGTATAAGGTGAATGTGGACAGGCTTCGATAAACTCCATGAAAATTCGGGTTTTCTTGGGATAATTATCCTTATAGTCCGTGTAATATTCCTTGATATTTTCTAATAA
>MNWS01000211.1 GCA_001872685.1 Fidelibacterota bacterium CG1_02_48_14 | reverse complement strand
CAAGTGCCAATAACGGCATCGGTGCCTCGATTGGAATTGAAGATGCTGATGGCGCAATTGGAATGCTGGTCGGTTACAACGGCGCTCCACAGGGTGTCTATGATAATGAAGCCATTCATTTCCTCGCCCCTCCGGCACCCACCGAGTCGATTATTGAATTGAGTATGACCGAGTACAATTTTGGAAGCATACCGGTTGACGGCAGTGCATCCTTTGATGTAACCATCACGAATACGGGTGGCGCTGATCTGGTGATTACCGGCGCTACGGTCAATGCGCCTTTCAGTACGACCTATAGTGGTACGATTGCCCCGGCAGCCTCAGCAACGGCGACGATTTATTTTGATCCCACTGCTGCGGGTTATTTTAATGAAACATTGACATTTAATATTGCTGGTACTTTTACGGGTACGAACACAATCGCCTTAACGGGCGCAGCGTATTCGTCCGATTATGTCCTGGAGGATTTTGATGGCGCGGTGTTCCCACCAACGGGATGGTCTATCGTCGATGTTGATGGTGGCAGCGCTTGGAACCCGGATCTTTCCTATATCGATCCTTACTCAGGTACAGTTTCCGCCGAAGGCATGGGTTGTAACAATGATTACCTCATCACACCCCTTTTAGTCCTTCCGGCCGGAAGTCCATTTATTTCTTTCTGGGTAGGACAGGAATCAATCAGTTATGAGAACTCTTTTGAGGTAATGGTTTCCACCACGGGAACTGATCCTGCGGATTTCATCCAGGTGGCAGATTTCCCGAGCACGGTACCGCCTTCTGCTGGAGCATGGACACCGTTCACAGTGGACTTGACCAGCTATGCGGGTCAGGATGTTCATGTGGCGTTTCATGTTTACTACAGCGAATCAGCCTATTATGGATTTGGAATTGATGATGTCATGATGCCGCCGGTATTCGTTCCGGCGAACCCACCAAACACCCTCTTCTTCTCCGAATACATGGAAGGTTCCAGTAATAACAAAGCGTTGGAAATCTATAATGGTACAGATTCAATCGCACATTTGAATGAATATCAAGTTTTTCAATCCTCAAATGGTGGCGGTTGGGCATTTTATCATTTGTTCCCGGATACAGCTGAGTTAGCTCCCGGGGATGTATGGGTGATCGTCACCGATACCTGGTATCCTGCTCAAGCAGCGTTGGTCGCAGATGAAATTCTGAGCTATCCGGGGTTGGTTTTCTTCAATGGTGATGACGCCCGTGGCTTGGTTCGTATTGCCGACGGTGACACAACATTGATTGATTTAATTGGAATCCCAACTGAAGATCCAGGTTCAGCCTGGCCGGTTGCCGGTGTCGCTACAGGCACAGTAGAGCATACCTTAGTTCGCAAAGCAGACGTCATCGGTGGTAATTATGGTGATTGGGCCATGTCTGCCGGTACGGATGCAATGAATTCGGAATATATTGTCCTGCCCCAGAACACCTACCAATTCATTGGTGCCTGGCCGGTTCTGGACTTTAACGAGCCCAATGGAAATCTGGCCAGCGCCACAGTGATTGCCGCTGGCGACACTTTGGATGCAGCCATTGATCCTGATGGTGAAATTGATCTGTTCACTTTCGCCCTGACGGAAGATTCACAAGTTAATATCCACATGTTCATCTCCGGATATTCAAGCCTTGATGGCGAAATTCGCTTGTTGGCTGCGGATAGCAGTTCCCTTGCGACCGAGGATGGGTATGGTAGCGGCGGTGATGAAGACCTGGAGCTTATCCTTGGAGCTGGCACCTACTATATCGTTGCCGGTTATTACGGTGATGTGCTACGCGCCTCGACGGGTGAATATGCCATCAGTCTGAATGCTGTACCCTACACCATTCTACCCGGTGAAGATTGCGAACACGCAATCGTTGTTACACCTGGAATTACAACAGGTACCGTACCGCCAATGTGGTACAGCTTCACCCCGGCAGAAACCGGCTCAATGACCATCACGTCTGACATCAATGCACAAAGCAATGATACCCGGGTCTATGTGTACGATGCCTGCGGAACATCCTATATCGCCACAGACGATGATGGTGGTACAGGTTATACCTCTCTGCTCGCTATGGATGTCGTGGGCGGAACGACCTACTTCATCGAATGGGATGATTACTGGGATTCAGACCCCTTTGATTGGGAATTGTCCTTCCAGTCCGGTCAACCCGACTTTGTCGTAAGTTCCATGACCATGTCAGGCGATACACTGAGTGTCGAGGTGACCAACCAGGGCACTGCTGATTCACCCGGATATTTTGGCACCGATTATCACGGCCTGTTTGTTGACAATGCCTATCTCGGCTATGTTGCTGAAAGTGGTGTTGCCCTGGCAGCCGGTGCCTCATATACCTATATGCTCTCGGGTTTCAATTATGACAACCTGGGTGTTGGCGAACACGGTATTCTCTTCGCCTGCGATGTGGATGATGATGTCACCGAATCAGACGAAATGAATAACACGGATTCAATTACAATTACCATTGATCTGCCACCTGCAGCGCCACGCAATCTTGTCGCGACAGCGGGTGAAGGGTCTGTTGACCTCACTTGGGATCCGGCTCCGGAAGAATCACTCCCGGCACCACCCGTCCTGCAAATCGCAGGCGCTACGGATGTCAAGACCAAGAATGTATTTGATAGCCCGGAAGTCCTTGCGAAATGGGCTCGGATCAATGCTGAGCAACACGCCGATCGTGACGCCCTGACATTGGGTGACGATTGTACCGATCCATTCATCGTTACAGCCCTGCCATTCAATGAAACAGGAACAACCGAAGGTTTTGCCAATAGCTTCACCTATGGAGCTGGTAATGATGTGGTTTACCAGGTTACGGTTGCTGCTGATGGTTATTTAACTGCCAGCACTTGCGCAACAGCCACCGGTGACACGAAACTGCAGATTTTTGCTGCTGATTGTGCCACGTCATTGGCAACAAATGATGATTTCTGTGGATTACGGTCACAGATTACCATTCCGGTTACGGCTGGTGATTATATGGTCGTCGTTGACGGCTACAGCGCAGGATTCCTGGCCTACACAGTTGATATTACCTATGCTGCGACACTCCCGACACCTGATTTGGCCGTTACGGACATGTGGTATGATGGTGAAGCTGTCTGGGCTGAAGTCTCCAACCTTGGTGACCTCAGCGCCAGTTCACAATCTGCCCATTGGTTCCTGAATGGTGTTGATGTTGGTTATATCTATACCCCGACACTTGCTCCTGCCGCTGTTGACACGATTGGTCTCACTGGTTTGGTCTACGGCAATGTCGGAGCGGGCGAATTCACGGTATCCGTAGAGCTCGACTTTTACGACTATATGACTGAGCTCGATGAAGAGAATAACGTCGGAACGATTGTTGTTACCATCGCCGAGCCAGACTATGTGCCGGCTTACAATGTGTATCGTGACGGTGCAGTCATCGCTTCCGATGTAGCGCCCATTGATTTCTCATTCCACGGCGGTTACACCGATATGGATATGACCAATGGCGAAGAGCATTGCTACACGGTAACACAGATTCTTCCAGATTCTTCTGAGTCAGTAGAATCCAATGTAGCCTGTGCGACTCCCTGGGGACCCGTCTTTGGTGATTTCCCATTTGCGGAGGACTTTGAAGCACTGACAATAGGTGGTCCGCTACCGGCTGGCTGGTTTGTTGAAGAGCTCGGAACCACCGATGGCCCGAACTGGGAAATTGGTGATTCGGTTTACTTCTCACTCAACAGTGCCAACTACTGGCATGTTCAGGACCATACCATTTTTGCTGCCATCGATGATGATGGTCAGGGAAGTGGTGTGTATGGTGATGAAATTCTGTGGACACCATGGTTTGACCTGACTGGCACAATAGCACCACGCGTATTGTTTGCCTATTCAGCTCAGGGTGGTGCTGGCAGTGAATTGATCATTCAACCCATGGAAGGCGCTCCTGCAAACTTTGTGTTGCCGAATAATAGCGGCGCTTGGGCTGGTGCTCAGTTTGACATGACGCAATTTGTTGGAATGACAGTCAAAATCGGTTTCCATTACAATGATGGTGGTAGTTGGGCTTATGGTCTGGGCGTTGATGACATTTTTATCAACGAAGCACCTGCACCAGGTACAATTGCTGGTACTGTCAGTAATGTTGCTGATGAGGGTCTTGGATACGCGATTATCAATGTTGATAGCCCGCTGTTCCATTTCACCACTCAGGCTGATGCTAACGGCGCTTATTCAATCGATGTACCTGCTGGTACCTACGATGTGAATGCCTGGGCATTAAACCATGAACCAGCATTCGTTACCGCTGTTGTTGTTAACGAAGGCGCAACAACCACAGTAGACTTCACTCTGAATTTGCACCTGCCAGAACCTTACGGTTTG
>MNWS01000243.1:1581-4361 GCA_001872685.1 Fidelibacterota bacterium CG1_02_48_14 | reverse complement strand
GAGGGCTGCAAATTTTGCAGCCGAATCAGCTACGCTTAGAAGGTGCTCTTCTAGATCCTGCCATTCAGAAGGTGGTCTTCCCTCCAGACTATGGGCAAAATATTTCAATTTATTCTCCTCCATTTTCCCCCACACCCTGGCTACCAATCTTGCATCGCCCAGCGCCCGGTGCAATGTACAGTCTTGCGGGATTGAACCCAGGAGATGACGCGCCACGGTATTGAGCTGGTGATTTTTTATTTGAGGATAGCGACGCCGGGCTAATTCCAGGGTGCAAACATACGGATTGTTCAGATTCATTCCCAGACGACTGAGTTCCGCCCGGATAAAACGAATATCAAACAGGGCATTGTGGGCAATGAGGGTTGAGTCGCCGATAAATGCCAGGAACTCCGGCCAGACCTCTGGGGGTGTGGGCATTCCAGCCAGCATTTGGGAGGTAATCCCATGGATGCTCGCAACGCGGGTTGGAATTTTGCAAGGCACATTGATCAATTGCGAAAACTCCGCAACAATCTCTCCCTGGATAACCTTCACCGCCGCGCATTCCACCACCCGGTCTCCGCCTAACGAATTCAGACCACTGGTTTCCACATCAATCGCAATAACCCAATCCATCCGAGTTGAGTTGCCCCTCTTTTTACGATCAAAAAAATCGTTGAAACATATCATATTTCCACTTAAAACCCCATCATTATCTCTTTTAATTTGTTTTAACCGCTTTAATGGAATTGACCGCGTCAAGAATATCAGGCCATATTTTGTCAGCAATTTTGGAGCTGGATAAGGCTTTCCGGGCAGCCAGCCCGGACTTTTCAGCGCCAATTCAGAATTCCTTCGCTTAACCAAACATACGGCCACTGTTGGTGATTTTTTTTGCCTGACATTCTGCAATTTGTATAAGCCACGCAGCCATGATTTCAGACGAGAAAGAACCCTTTATCAACCGTTACACAACTTTTGGGAACAGCCGGTGAACTTTCCCAGGTGATCCGTGAACTTTCCCGAGTGAACCGGAAACTTCTTCAACTGTGGGGGTATCCAAAAAACTGTGTCATAGCATTATGGTTTGATAATCCTGTGCACCACGGCGATCATCATATCGCATCATGGGAGATCGTTACCTGCCCTGCGTCATTTCAGATATTTTGTACAGCTCAATGGTTCACGGGTACAATCAAGAACCACATTTTTCACGCCACTAAAAAGAAATTTCAAGAGACTTACAAAAAGTTTTCACCGGCTCACGAGTTTTTGAAAACCATTTGACAAAACTGTTCAGTAACTCGCGAGTTCTTGAAAACGGCTGAATCAAATTGGAAAATGGGTCGTCAGGTTAATGGGCCGGTAAATTTAAACCACCGGAGCTTTCGGTTGATTCCATAAAAGGGAAAAAGGTCGTGCTTCGAAATCTCGCTTATTGATGAATTTGGGGAAGGGTTAAGGGCGGGATTTCCATTCGTGAGGTGATGGAATAGACATACTCACGGAAAAATGGCCAGACGATAAAGGGCAGAGATATATCCTGGTATATCTCAAAAAAATCATCAGTGAGTGTATCGGGCGTATTGAAATCCAGGACAAATTGTCCCATTATTTTTATAGCGATCCCCCGAGATTTCTCACCCGCGTTTAGCGATACCACCGCAGTTATGCGCGCACCGGCATCGGTATTTACATAGGTGTACTTTTCCTTGAATCCAATGGCTAGTTTTTCACTTAAATTTTCACGATTAACATTAAATGACCCATTCTCAAGCCAAATACGACTCAAATCTAAGGTCTCTAATATTCTACGATACTCGTCTGGCGAAATTTTATTTTTTTTCGTAACCATTTAGCCGGTCTTACTCCATTCGTTTGCATTGGGTTGATAAGCTGAATTCTTTTGTGTTGCCCTTGAGAATGTCGTATTGAGCTGCCAGATTTTCCCTCTTAGGTCAGAAATATCATCCCGAATGCATTCCAAGACACCCCGGCGTGTGAGCAGATAAATCAAATAGGTGTTGAGAGTGCTACCATTGCTACGGGCTATTTCTGCCAGGTTACGATGGAGATCCTTCGGCATTCGGAGCAGAATCTTACCGCTGAAATCCTTATTCTCAGTCTCCTCGGGAAGTGGAATCGGCGTACCACCGCTTAAGTACTTTGTGAAAAGATGTCGTTTCACTTGCTCTAATTCCGATAAAGCCTCATCGGCTGTTTCGCCGTAACCCCGAAATGCCAGTTCTCCCAGTTGCGGGATCGAAGCCAGATACCCACCGCCAAATTCCGGGTCAATCGCCAAAATTTCCGTGCGATAATTCAGATTCATATAATCGGTTGTTTTATTCAGTTTCATTTTGTTTCCTCTCTATCAACTCAATGGCCTGTACGATGTCGGCCAGAGCCCATCGTTTGATTGTGCGACCATTTTTCACTGCGATTGTAAATTCACCATTTGCACCATAACCACCCTGATCAATTAATAAATGATGGCTGATCTGGAAATGCGACCCACCGCCACTTTTATCAATTTCAAAGCCGTAATAGATAAGGTCCGATTCAACAGTACCCCAATTGGTGACAGGTTTAGGATTGGATTTCCATTCTTCTAGTCGCTTGTCTCTTTTAGACATTCATTTCACCCTTAAGCTATACTACCAGTAGTATCAGATGCAAGCATAATATCCATTTAAGAGCTTGCCAGCGTCCCAGGTAATTCTCCCTGGTCAGAATAATGTAGCCCGACTTGCCTCGTAGATTCGTATCCCGGAACTACTTCACAATGATTCAATTTC
>MNWS01000243.1:0-1564 GCA_001872685.1 Fidelibacterota bacterium CG1_02_48_14 | reverse complement strand
AAAGTAATCATCCAGACAAAGAAATTCACACAAATTTTAGCTCCTGAAGGTTTTGGTATCTACCCGGTCGTTTTCCGTCACTTGGATTGGTGAGATTTTATATTGTACGACCTTTTGAGACAATTTTCAGGTAATGTGTCTGAGTTTCTGAATAATTCTCGTCTGCCTGGGGTCTCGACTTTGGTCGGGGAACAAAGGCACAATAAATCATTCCCTCTGCGAGTATCAGCCAATTCAACAATAAAGGTTCTTCTACCATCCCGGTTATGCGTTAATATTATCAAAACACAGAACTCAGGAAATTTATGAAAAAATATCTGCTCCTTATTTTATGGTCCTTTTGCGTTCTCCCGACTTCAGGCTGGGAGCTGCACCCCCTCATGGCGGACCCTATTTTCAGGACAATGCCAGAACTCTCCCGGCGAGACAGCATTCCTGTGGTGACACTACATGATTTTTTAATGGCTGTCGAGGATAGCCTGAGTGAAACCCTGGCAGCGACTGAAAAATGGGCTCAGGCCTCAATCGAATGGTACCACCCCCTACCCCGGGACCTTGTTTTCCAGCCAACCGGGAACCGGAATGACATCACGCTACGGTTCATCCACGCCATTCGCATCAATCCGGAAGCAAAGTTGATCAATTACCTGCAACTGCTTCCGGGTGAAGCGATCTCAGGACGGACCATCCTGCCGGCTCAAGCTGTCACACCAGCCAAAAATCCAAAATTTCTCTACAACGTCACCTTTGTTGCTTTGGATTCCGGTAGTGTCATTGATCCGTTGTCTGTTCTGGTGACAGCCACGGACGAACCGGACCATGGATTAGATATTGGACTTTATGCGGATAACCAAACGCCAGCGGGAGCCATCTATGGATTCGGTGTCCAGCCCTTTGGCAATCCCAATCTGGATTACGGCTCGCAAGCTCCCTTTCACATGGGCTTTTTCCACGAAGCAAGAATTGTGAACGCCCTCGCACCCTACCTGCAGGAATCCTATGTGACCTACCGGATCGAACTTTACCGGAATTTATCCAGCCTGGCTTTCCGCCTGGGCCAGGATTACTGGGGCTGGCGATTCATGGGTTGGGGACTCCATTATCTGGCTGATCTGACACAGCCCTATCATGCCCGGGCGCTGCCGGGTACCAGCACACTCAAAATGATCACCATGAATGCATTGGATATTTTAGGATTCAGTGGGATGAAAGATCGGGCGATTCAGTTGGTGTCGAACCGGCATACGGCTCTGGAGGTGTACGAAAGACAGGTTTTGGAAAATGTCTACTACGCCGATACGGTGAAATCTTCAAATTATATTGAGGTCAAAGCACCTGACATGCCGTTGCCGGAATATGCGCCCAATGTCCCCCGGCAAATAATATCCAGAATCTCAGCGGCAAACGCCCGTAAATTGGATCGGATGATCTCCCGGACATTTCCCGACAAGTTTGTGAACGACTCAGCCATTGAGTTGGGCGATGACCCGGAGCTGTATCAAATTCTCGCCATCGTCAAACAGTCAGATGTGACAACCACACCACTGGATGCGCTGATTACTGA
>MNWS01000102.1:19613-20725 GCA_001872685.1 Fidelibacterota bacterium CG1_02_48_14 | reverse complement strand
GATTCCACCAGTCGGGTCACCGTGGGGCGGGATACGCCCAGTTGAGTCGCTGCCGTTTCCTGATCCAAACCCTGTTCATCCACCAACCGAATGGCTTCGAATTCATCCAGTGTTAATTCAATTTGGCTAAGTTGGATGCGTGGAATTCCGCAGGGTTTGAAGCTGGTATACCGGGGCGGGAATTGGACTTGGCGGATTTTTCTGGGGCGTGACATGGTGGAAATATAATGAACATATGTTCATTATACAGCGAAAAAAAGTCTACTGGAAATCCCTATTGTGCGAAATCAGGAAATAATGCCTTAAATGCTTTACCCTTGCGTGTGTACTCAAGGTGTTTTTCATCGGCCAGCCACTCACTATGGGCTGGTCCGATATGGTTTTTCGCGCCACTGAGCCACCACATGGCGATATCAACCCGCTCCAGCCAATCAGCCCGTTCGGCGAGCCATAAATAGGCTTCAGCCAAGGTCGAGTCGCACATAATCGCCTCTTCCAGGGCGAGTTTTGACTGCTCAAAATCACCATTTTCCAGGGCAGATCGTCCAAACATCATCCAGGCTGACGCATTCAGAGTATCGCTTTTTACCGTGATCGTGAAATAGTCAATCGCATCCTGCCAATGGCCAGCCTGATACGACAACATACCCTGATGCAGGGCAACATGTGGATTTTCCGGGTGAGCACGAGAAGCCTGGTCGTAGGCGTCTTTCGCTAATTCAGCATAGCCTGTACGATCATAAATTTCCGCCAGACCAAGCAATGCTTCAGGATCATCCGGACTGGTTTTTAAAACACTCTGGAATTGACGGGTGGCCAAATCCACGAAACCAGCCTCATTAGACTGCTGACCCAGTTGGTTGATTAGAGCAGTTGTTGGATTACCAAACCCGGTTTGAATGTATCCCAAAATGACCGTCTGGCCCCACACTGTTAATTCCTGGCCATAAACTTTTCTGAAATGATCCATGGCCGATGCATCCCAGAGGACAGGTTTAGCACCCATTTTCCCGGCGTAGGGACCGCCATAGGCTCCAGGTGTGTTCCGGGTTCCATCCGGATTTTCCCAGGCTGGACCAACTGCGCCTCGATTTCGACTCCCTGATGTTGAT
>MNWS01000102.1:0-19573 GCA_001872685.1 Fidelibacterota bacterium CG1_02_48_14 | reverse complement strand
TGTGTTCGTAAATCATGGCTTCGCCAATATGCAAATCGTCGGGAGACTGTCCCGCATAGCCATCCAGTAGGTGATCACCCCAACTGTAATCCAGGTTAAGGGAATCACCATTAACATAGATATGGAAGCCGATGGAGGCCTCATTCTGCCAAAAAAGGGCATTTAAAATACTGGTGGGAGAACGATTGGTATATATCCCGCCACCAGCTCCCTCCGGAGCGATATTTTCCGCGAAAACATCATTGAATAACCGCATTTTTGAAGCAGCGGTATAAACAGCGCCACCATTTTGGTGCACACTTAAATTTCTGGCGAAGATAGTATTCTGAGCGGTCACCTCGCTATTGATGAGATACCAAGCGCCGCCACGCTCCGCTGTTTGATTTTTTAGCCAGTAAGTTCTGCTACAGGTCATTTCGCCATTTTGCAGATAAAGTGCACCACCCCCCAGCGCTTTCTGTCGGCCATCCAGCACAACATCATTTTCGAAAAAAGTGCAGTTCTCCACCAGGAATTTTGCACCATCACCATACAGTGCTCCTCCGCGCAAGTTAGCCTGGTTCCGTCGAAGGTCCGTATCAGAGAGAATGACCCTGCCGCCACGAGCGTGCAAAGCGCCACCGTCCGGGTACTTCCCCCGGGCAATATTTTCCTGAAATTGGCATCCCATCACGATGACTGTTCCACCAAACGATGCGATTGCACCACCGAATTCACCTTCATTTCCATTGAAATCGCAATTCACAAAGGTAGCGGTCGCACGACTGATCTGGACGGCATTGGATTGTGCTTTTTCAAACCGGAGTCCTTCGAAGATCAAGGCCGGGCTTTCACGATGGTTGATCTGCAAGGTGGGTTGTGACGAATCTTTCGGACGTACGATCGTCGTCGAAGCACCTGATTTTCCCCGAATCCACAGCACTTTGCCCTGTGGATTCAGATTTTCATAATAATATCCCGGGTAAATTAAAATGACATCGCCGTCCTCTGCGTTGTCTATCGCTGCCTGGATGGTCGCATAGGTTGGACCGACTTCCAGCAAGGCACCGCAGACACGGGCTTCCATCCCAAAAATAAGGATGAGGATTAACCCCAAAAAAACAGCGTTGAAATGACGATCCATGTGGAGGGTAATTTATACTCCCGGACTGCCGGAACCGACAGTTGGATAACCGTTCTGCCCGAGGTTTGGGTTGATCCCAGGAAAAGCTGCCTGCAAAAGTTTTGTCCACAGTGCTGCACCCATCTCTCGACCAAAGTGCGTGAGATTGACAACGCACCCCGATTTGCGACTTTCCTCGGCTGCAAACCCCAAAATATGCGCGTAAAGTCCTTGGGCTAAGCCGCGATTGTCCGGTGTCGCATCTGATTTGACTGCATTTAAAAATGCCTCTATCATCGCCGAATCTCCACCGCCATGACCTGATTCCGTACAAGAAATATCCATCATCTGCGGCACTGAATGGGGATATTCCCAGTGCGTTAATTCACCTCGTTCGAAGTCACCACTCAAATGCCCTCTGGTACCATCGTAGGCGAATTTCCGGGTGTTCTCCGGGCCGTGACCTGTTAGTGTGAAGGCGACGGTTACACCTTCTTCAAATTCAATATTCACGATCTGATGATCCAGTACATCGTTATCGCAATGGTAAACACAGCGACCATAAGGTCCGGTTTGTAAGGCTTTCAGGCGCGCAGCCACAGACACATCCGAGCTAATGACGGACACCGGCCACCCGGTGTTTGCACCCAGATACAAACGCTGGGCATCGTAGGGGCAGGTTGCCGCGACGGGACAACCATCGGTACATCGCTCAGGCGCACCCGGTGGTGCATTTTCGGTCCTAAATTCTGTTAAGGAACCAAACGATTGGATTTGGTTTGCCGGGCGATCCAGGAACCAGGTCAGCAAATCCAAATCATGACAGGCTTTGGTGATGAGAAAGGGTGCATTCTCTGCTTCGATGCTCCAATTCCCCCGAACATAGGAATGCGCCATGTGCCAGTAAGCTGGCGATTCAGTATGCAGCAAGGTGACCAAATCACCGATGGTTTTCGATGAGATCAGCTGCTTAACCCGTTTGAAATAAGGCGATTGCCGCAATTCATGCATCACCCACAAATGCTGTCCGACAGCGCTTTGAGTCGCCCGAAAAAATGCCGTCAGTTGTTCCATATTCTGGGCGATGGGCTTCTCCAACAGAATATGGTAACCCATGGCTATCGCCGGAAGAGTCGTACTTACATGAAAACGGTCCGGGCTGGCATTAAAAACCAAGTCTGCGAGTTTTCCGTTTTTATACATTGCCTGAACATTTTCAAATTGATGTGAGGCGGGGATGTTGTGATCATGGGAAAAACGGGTCCGGCGCTGATCATTGGGCTCCACCACGCCCACTATTTTCAACTGATCCGGGTTAGCGCGTGCGTAAGCGCCGAAAGGCTGCACACCACGCTGACCAGCACCAATCAGAATTGCAGTTAATGGTTTATTCCGTGGCTTCTTCATTTTATCTGGTACCAGGGGACTCATTAAATTTTCGTAAGTTTTTCCCACAGGTTGATGGCGTAACTATCGGTCATACCTGACACATGGTCGCACACCAATCGCATGCGTGCACTTTCATCCGCCGCCTGGGCAATGGCTTTCTGTCGCATGGGAGAGAACATTATGGCTGATGATGGCGGGGTCACGCCAAGGACAATATCCCTAAAATGGCAGAACAGTGCTTCCAAAATATGCACACCCTTCGCCTCAGGTTCTTTCACATAATTCGATTGGTAGATCAGCCTATAGTTCAACTTTTTGAAAAATGAAAGTTCGTTCGCGAAGGATTCATCAAAATTGAGCTTGAATCGGTAACGGTTCGACTCGATCTCCGGCGCCGAGATTTCAATCAATTTCAAACTATGAATCCAACGACCAATTAGCGTTGCCACGAGCCGCTCCATGGGATAGTCATTCCGTAACACGGCGATAAGCTTGTCTTTGATTGCCGGGTCAATCCCATGATCATTTTTTTCAATGAACCCTCTGACTTCCTGCTCACCCAGGACCTGTTGCTTGTAACCGTCGAACAGGTCGGAGGTGGTATAGGCAATATCATCCGCCAGATCCATGATGTCGCACTCTACCGAGCGGATGCGCTCCCCCATTTGGCAGCGCGTGATCATGGCCGGGTCCGGATGAACCCATGTCCGAATACTCGTCTGGTCATCATAGAGAAATTTCGCATGGTTAGGCGTTTGGGCTTTCCCCACAATTTTATACTTCAGAATGCCATCCACCAGAGCGCGTGTCGGTTTCAATCCACCGCGATCCAATCCCACCGATTCGCCGCGAATGATGTTGGTGAGGATTCGCAAGGACTGGGCATTGCCCTCAAAACCACCCCAGGCGTCCATGAGTTCATTTAGCCGTGATTCCCCCTGATGACCAATGGGTGGATTCCCCAGATCATGAGAAAGGCAGATTGCCTCCACCAAGGCGGGATCAATAAAATAGGTCTCATGCATTTGAGGTGTGGAGCGATTGAGAAAATTCACGATGGAACGACCGATTTGGGCAACTTCGATAGAATGGGTCAAGCGGGTTCGATACTGGTCGTTTTGACCGGTGACATAAACCTGGGTTTTGCCTTGAAGCCGCCGGAAAGCGGTGGAATGAATGACGCGGTCGCGATCGATCTCAAACGCATTCCGATATTCCTCAGAGCCCGGCGTCCGTTCACCGAGCGTTTCTTCGTCCCAAGCGGAGTAAAACTGGTTTTCAGGAAATTTGATGAGCATGTGGCGATAATTTAGGATAACATGGAATTTCTAAAGACATTTTTTCAATGACTCGGACCATTGGCAAGTCGCTTGACCATGGTGATATGCGGCCAGCCACATTCATTAAAAACATTCCCTTCGACCTGGTATCCTGCGCGTTTATAAAAACTTTGGACCTGGATCTGGGCATGTAATACAGCTTTTGAATAGCCGAGCCGGAAAGCTTCCGTCTCGCACTTTTCCATGATCGTCAGACCATGGCCGTTTCCGCGTAAGGGTTTGAGTACGGCGACTCTGCCAATTTTGACATAGTCCTTTTCGGGAATGATCCGAGCCGTTCCCACCGGTTTGTCGTTCACGCGTGCCAAAAAATGGATCGACCGGGCATCATCGTCATCAAATTCATCCGCGAGTTCAAATCCCTGCTCCTCAACAAATACGCTCCGACGAATGTGGAAGGCAGCATCAAGATCATCTTTGGTGGTGATGACGCTGACAGTAATGGCAGAGCTTTTATCGGGATCATTGATCATGTTTCAAATTATTCGGTTCGGTTCAGAAACCAAGTGGGTATTTGTCGGAATTTCCGGAGAAAAAGGGGCTGTCTTAAAAGGGCAGCCCGGAGCTATGAAAACCTGAAATTCAGTGAATGAGGATTTCATTGCCACGACCTGTTGTTCCTGAATAGCCTTTCCCCGTCGGCCTGAATTCATTACCACGGGCTTTTGTTTGTGGATAGCCACTCCCCGTCATCCTGAACTCGTTTCAGGATCTTTTTTCACTTCCACTAAATGAAAAGAGGCTGCCTCAGGTTTTGAGACAGCCTCCGGAGCCTCGATCTAAACCAGATCAGTTTCAGTAACTCGTTACTTTTCTTTCAACTCGTTCAACTGGTTTCTCAAATCATCCAATTGTTTTTTCAGCTCGGCCATTTGTTGCTGCAATTTGTCGTCCTCTGACTTAAACATCATCATTTTGGGCTGGCCGGTTTTACCTTTGGCACCGGGAAACATCTTGGTCTGGAATGAATGCGCTGTGGTTTCGGCAAGGGTGGCTGTCATCTTCTTAGTCTTTCCATTACGAATTATTTTCAATTCCACCTTGCTGCCAGGCTTGTACTCACCGATCCCGCGAGTGAGGTCACGAGGTGTTTCAATCTCATTATCGCCAACTTTCACAATCACATCCCCTGCCAAAATTCCGGCTTTTTCAGCAGGACTATCCGGAACAACTTCCGCGACCAGAACGCCATTATCATCGTCCGTTTTGAAGAATTTGCGAAGCTGAGATGTCATTTTTTGAACTGAAACGCCCAGAAAAGCGTGATTCCAATTCATTCCGTCCATTTTGAAATTAAAGTGACCTGCCAGATCCTTTTCAAAAAACTGGGCTAGTTTTTCATCCAGATCACCCAGATTTTCCAAGTCACTGCCGTTCAAATTATACTCCTTCACATCGCCATCATCATCGATGATAATGCGAATCGCCGCCGTCGAGGAATCATCCCCAATCGTTACCGAGACATTTTTCTCGACCTCTTTTTTTTCGCCGTCTGCGTCCACGCTTTTCGCACAGGCATTCGCACTTAAAAAAAATGTCCCAACCAAGAACATGGCAATAAATACTCTGAATCTCATCTTGAATCCTCCTTCAATTTGGTCTCCATAAAACTGCGTCGAGGGATTAATGTTTCTCATGCCCATAGGCGCAGGTTAGACAGATTGGAAAGATTCAGTTGCCAGGATAATTCCTTGGGGAAGCCTGCAATTGTTCCTAAGATTGCAGCCGAAAAACCGGAGGTAAAAAGATGGATTTAGGAATAGCGGGCAAAGTGGCATGGGTTCAGGGGGCCAGTAAAGGGCTTGGCTACGCCTGTGCCCTGGAACTTGCTCGTGAAGGCGTCGCTGTGGCCATGAGTTCCCGGTCATTTGAAAATATCAATGCGGCGGCTGATAAAATTCGCGCCATCACCGGTGGTCGAGTGTTACCGCTGGTATGCGATGTTACCGATCATGATGCACGGGACGAGGCCCGGGAAACGATTCTGGCTCAATGGGGCATGATTGACATTTTAATCGCTAATTCTGGTGGACCAACTTCGGGGAAGTTTGATGAACTCAATCAGGCAGATTGGGATTCCGCCATGGCGAACAACCTGTATAGCATGATGGATTCGGCTCAGGAAGTGGTTGATGGAATGCTCCATAAACAATGGGGTCGAATCATTTTCATCACGTCTGTTTCAGTCAAACAACCTCTTGGAACACTTATTCTGTCCAACACGGCTCGTGCCGGCTTGACCGGCTTCGCTAAAACGCTTGCTAATCAGATCGCCACGGACGGCATCACCGTTAATTGTGTTCTGCCGGGGATTCATGATACGGAAAGGTTGCGGGAAATTCATGGTGATGATTTTACGCCGGAGTTCATTGCCAGGGACATTCCAATGAAGCGACTTGGTCAACCCGAAGAGTTGGCGGCAGTGGTGACTTTTCTGGCTTCAGTCCGGGCAAGTTACATGACTGGTCAGTCAGTGGTGGTTGACGGTGGATTCGTCAAGAGTCTCTTCTAATCAAAAAATAAATACAAGAAATCAATTCACAGAGATATGGGAAAAGAGACCTTTTACGCTGACGGTTTGCGGTTTGAATGCACGGGTTGTGGTGTGTGCTGCAAGCTTGCCGGTGGATTTGTGTATGTTTCGGACGAGCGGATTCAGACTCTCGCAGAATATTTGGAACTGAGTCTGACAGAATTCACCGATACTTACCTCGATATTCATGAGAACAAGTATGTTCTGAAAAGCGCGGGACAGGCTTGTATTTTTTTGGAAAATGATGTCTGTAAGGTCTATGAATCTCGCCCTGAACAGTGTCGGACATTTCCATTCTGGGCAGGAAATCTAAAATCCAAATATCGCTGGAAATTAACACTACTTGAGTGCGAAGGAATTGGCCGGGGAAAATTGTATTCTCAAGCGGAGATCGAAACCATCATCAAGACTCAGATTCAAACCGAAAATGGACCAGAACCCGGTAGTGCCGCTCGTAAAAAGCCAGAATCTACTTAGCAGAGCGTGTTAATTTCTGATATCGTTCCAATTCCAGTTTCAGATCATCCAATCCAAAGTGCCTGTTAAAACGCTGAACTTCTTTGCCCTGAGCAAAAAGTAGGAGTGTCGGTACGGAAAAAATCAGGTATTGACCCGCAATTTCCGGGTTCTGGGTTGTGTCGATATAAATAAATTCCCAGTCCCCAATTTCGCTCACCATAAGTTCGACTTTTGGTCGAAGGACTTTGCACACATTGCAAGTGGGTGTCGAGCAATAGACCAACGCCAGCTCCGTGTGCTGAAGTTGGTTCTGAAATTCAGCGAATTGTATCACGATTAGTTTGTGGAGGTGTATCGCCGCAGACCAAATGAGAAGGTCGCGCCAGCGCCTTCTGTACTTTGGACCGAAAGTTCGGACTCATGCAGTTTGAGAATTTTCCGACAGATTGCCAGTCCCAGACCGGTGCCTTTGACCTTTTGAGTATTGCTCTTTTGGGAACGATAAAAGCTGGTAAAAATGTGTTTTGTTTCGTGTTCAGGAATGCCAATACCGGTGTCACTGATGGAAAATTCGATAGTTAGCGCTGTCACCCGGGTTGCGAGGGTAATGGTGCCCTGCTCCGGTGTAAATTTGATCGCATTGCTTAACAAATTCCGTAAGACCTGGCGTATTCTGATGGGATCGGCTTCCACGGGCTCCGGTGGTTGCTGAAATTGCCGGACTACTGTCAGGTGCTTTTCACCCAGGAATTTTTCGAATTCTTCAATCGTACTCTCGGCCAATTCAGAGAGCAGGAATGGTTCGGTTGATATTTTCATCTGCCCGGTATCAAGAATCGAAATGGTCGCCAGATCGCCGATGAGATTACTCAAGTGTTTGATTTGATTATGAATGGTCCGGAGCTTGTGCCGCATGGTCTCTGCATCAATTTGGTCTTGATGAAGCACCAGCGTTTCAATGTTTCCCTGGATGACGGTCAGAGGCGTTTGCAGTTCATGGGATACGGTGGCGACCAACTCGCCCCGACTTTTTTCCTTGAGCACCAATTCATCCATCATGCCATTCACGCGGTCAACCATCTCATTAAAGGCATGGGCGACATGGCTCAACTCATCGTGAGAATTGTCTTCGATTTTGACACCATTTGTACCGGTTTTGTAGCGACGAACACTCGCGGCTGCGAGATTTACCCGGCGGGTAAAGCCAGCCCAGATGATGAGTCCGGTGAGTGACGCGATCGCCAAGGAGAACAGAATGGTGCGTGTCAGCAAAGCGCCATACTTTGCCCAGAAGGATAGTTCCGGGTCATCACCGCCACCCAAGAAGGTGACCATTGCATACAGCGGCTGTTCTTCTGTGGGGTTAATACGGGCGGCTGAAAAAACGAATTTCAGCTCGTTGCTGGTGGGAATGTCCACATCAATGGGATAGTCATCTGGTGTGCTGTTTATAAAGGCAAAAATCGGTGCCATTGAAATTTGTGGACGGATGAGTTTGGAGGGAACATCGCTGGCATTATGGAGGACATTTCCGGCGGAATCGAGGATAAAAAGTTCCATCCCCGGATAATTATAAGTCACCGAATCAAGATAGGCTTGGGTGGCTTCCGGATCACCAATGACAGGTACGACAGCTTCTGCCAGCAAGCGCCCCTCATCGGCGTAGGCGATCTGTGTGTCCAGCTTGATACCTTCAAGCAGATCTTTCTGATCCCAAAGCACCAGGGAAATACCATTGATGGAGAAGAATAGAACCAGCACGACTGACAATTTGAATGTCAGCGTGTGGAAAAAGGACAAATGACCCGATTCAGAATTCACAAGAGTATAATCTAGTTGGCCAATTCTTCCGTAAACTTGTACCCCACACCCCAAACGGTAAGAACATATTTGGGTTTGTTAGGGTCGTCCTCAATTTTGGCGCGTAAGCGGTTTACGTGAGTATTGACTGTATTTTCATAACCTTCGTAGGAATAATCCCAAACCAAATCCAGCAGTTTTTTCCGACTGTAAACACGGCCGGGCTGGCGAGCCAGCAAGGCTAGCAAGTCAAATTCTGTCGCCGTTAATTGAACTTCTCGATCGCCGATATAGACTTTATGCTTCTCCATGTCGATCACCATGGCACCGCGTGTAACTTGCGGAATTTCCGTGCGTTCGTCTTCGGTACGGCTGGCATACCGGCGCAGAACGGCATTCATCCTGGCTACCAATTCCTTCATGCCAAATGGTTTGGTGATGTAATCATCACAACCATATTCCAGGCCTTGAACTTTATCCAACTCCGAATGCCGGGCGGTCAGCATGATTACCGGTGTATTAATTTTCTCGTCCCGGAGTTTTTTTAACAAGTCAATGCCCATAATCTCAGGGAGTGTCCAATCCAACAGGATCATTGCGTAATCATTACGCCGAGCCTTCTCAATACCCGAGTTGCCATCAATGGCAACCACCGTGTCAAATCCTTCGAACTTTAGGTTTTCTTGAAGAACCTCAATAATCTCAGGATCATCTTCGATGAGTAGAACGGTTTTATTCATTTTGTGACACTCCCCCGCGGACTTCTTGTGTTAACGCATGAGCGTAAGTTTGGCAACGCGTGTCAAATCCCCGGCCCGGATTTGGGCCAGATAGACACCCGAGCTTACTTGCCGCCCTGCGTCGTCTGTACTGTTCCATTGGATGGTGTAAATTCCTGCCCGTTGTTCCTGATTCACCAATCCGGCCACACGCTGACCCAACTGATTGTAGATCGTTACCGAAACCATCGATGCTGTGGGCAAATTGTATTCCAGTTTGACTGAAGGATTAAACGGATTGGGGAAAATCTTCGAGATTTCAAATGTCTCCGGCACCAGCGTTGTTTTGGCCATGAAAGATTGACCAGCCTGATCAACCACAAGGGGTTGACTAAATGCTACGTCACCATCGCCCACCAATGCGATGCCATATTCTTCGGGTGGTGTACCCGTCCAATATCCCAGAATTCGGTAACCAATGGGTGTTTCACCTAATCGGAGGACCAGGTCGGATTGACCCGTCAGCAGCGTCGGTTTTTCGTCCGTGATCAGGTCAATTTGGAACCCGGAAACACCATTTGCCTGTTTGAGCATCAGCCGACCATTTTCATGGCGGAAAGTAGCTGACTGCGCCGGAATGTCCTTGGCCAGGTTGTTGGTTCCCATGATCAGATTCACCTGCATGACGACATCGGCAACATTTACGAGCGAATCCGTATTCATATCAGCAGCCCAGAGTCCGCATTCACCGGGGTTATAACCGAAGATCACATTGACGGTGGTGATCAAATCCTGCACATTGCGCAGGCCGTCATGATTGACATCACCCCGTCCCCAACCCGGACATGGCAAAATGTCATCCGTCCGTGTGGTGAAGAAGAGTGCCATCTCGTTTTCGAGCGGTTTGGCGGCTACCGGATAGGTGTTATTAAATGTGTAGGACAATCCGACGGTACCGGTTTGATTCTCGGTTCCAACTGTGGCGTAATTGCCATAGGATGAAGATGAGCTGGTACCCGTATCGATATTGTGAATTTCGTCATACAGTATGAGGATGTCACCATTCCCGTCCACACTACCATAATACTGTGGATCATAGAGGATGATCTGGAAGGTCTCCCGTGAGGTGTTATCAAACATGTTTACCATGTTGTCATACTCGATGATGAAGGTGTGTTCGATCTGATCGAATTTCGTATAAACGCCACTGCCGGTGCCGAGCTTCAGGTCATCCCAAAATCCGGCGATCATGGGACTTGGTCCCAATGCGCCGGGAATTGGCCAGTTCCGGAATGTCCCCTGATCACTGGAACCAAAAGAGACATACCCATTGGAGCCGATAGAAATTTGGGCATAATTCTGGCCGTAGAAGCCAAATACGAACGGCAAACTCAGTGTGGCAATGTCATCCTGATTGGTGCCGTGATCATTCAAACTTACCAAAATTCCGGAGCCGAAATTCGCTGGTGAAATCGAATTCCAGGAGAATGTTGGCGCTAAAGCGTAAGCGAGATCACCGTCGTCATAGCAAAAATATCCACCCGCATCCGGACCCAGCGGATCGGTTACTGTCGGTGTGCCAATCGGTAATAAAAGGCTAATGGTTTGTTCAAAACCGGAATCATCCGTCAAGTACAGTTCCAACGGAGCCTGAGTCCCTACAGTAAGCTGTGTACCCAGATTAATGGTGAAGGGTGTGCCATTATTTGACAGAGCATCATCGGGCATGCCGTCAGCAAATGTTGCTTCACTGCCTGTTACAGTGATGTTATCGGTGAGACTGATCAACGTACCAACTAGATTACTGGAGCCGGTACGGCCGATGTTCACGCCGTTTATAACCAAAGTGGTTGCTTCACCGGGATCAAAAGATGGGTTTGGTTGGCCCTGTTCAGACAATCCGGTCAGACCAAAATTGGGGGCAAACACATCCAGGATAACATGATCCGTCCAGGTTTTTGAATTTGCGAACATCGCAATGGTCAGATCAATAACGCCATTACCGGGGAAATCAGCCGGAAGTTCAAATGTGACGCCCATTAAATCAACGCTGTCCGCAGGTGCCACAGTGCCCAACTCCACGGTATCGCTGAAGGAGACGCCATCATTCGCGCTGATGACACCGATCAGACCACTTATCTCTTGTGTTCCGACATTTTTAAAATTGAAGGAAATTGAGGGGGTCTCACCGGGGTTTAGAATACCATCATTATTACCCGTCGTTTCCGTCACGATATAACTATTCACAGCCATTTCCTGGCTCATATTGGTCACAACCAAATCCTGTTGCACCGGAATAGAATTATGACGGGACACCGTCAGGCGAAGGGTTCCATTCTCCAGACCGGTCAGGGGTAAGACACAGTCGCCGGAAGCATCTGTATTCCCCGTTTCGTACACGACATCATCACCTTGCAGAATGGTTACCCAGGCTTCCGAAACCGGTAAACCGATGCCATTGGTCACATTCACGGTTATATAATCGGCGGAAAGGGGTAGCGTGTCAGGAGCACTCACTGTGAGGGAAGATGGAACGCCAGTCCACAGTTCAACACCCGGATCACCCATCAGGTTATTCCAGTGGCTGAAAATTTCTACATAATTGTGAGTGTCGTTTGGGAAACTCAGGTTCAAATTGAACCAACCACGTGCCAAACTTGATCCGGCATAATACAGGTGCTCGTTAAACAGTCCCTGGTAAATCCCGCCGTCCACACAATTATTGTAAAGTGTATGCGTTCCGGAAGTGGCTGTTCCCACCGCGGCAATACCGCCTTTGGGTGTGGAAGGTGAACCTACCACCAGAAAGGCTTCAGAGCGAGATTGGCCACTGGCGTAACTACCGGTACCACACGTTAAAATCGTTACGAAGGGCATCATGAAACCATTGGTCAGGGCGGATGTGTTGGAATCCGTCCAGCCACTCATACCAAGCCATCCACGATAATTGAAGTATGAAGCCCCCTGGTTAATACCAGCAGATATTTGTGAGGGGAATGAACCAGAATAGATCGTGGTGTTACTAAACCCGAAATTCTCGGTGAGTTCATTAATGTATTGATTCGTCGTAATGGTCGATTGACCTGAGGAGGCTGGATCGCCTGCCAGTACCGCATGCGTGAACCAATCTGTGTTGGTCATGTACGGTGTTTTTTCGTAGCCTAATATTTTGTTGACGATGGTAATCAACTGTGTGGATGAGGTAAAGCTTAAACGGCCGATAAAGGCGTCTGCGATATAATCCCCACCCGCCAGATGTGTATAGGGATGGTCACCTTCGCCGCTATATCCGGACCAACTTTCGGTCCAGGCGGGGAGACTAAGACTGCCACTGGCATCGCCCACCAAACAGATCAGGTCCGGGCGGTCAGGCCAGTTGTTGTAGGCATTCTGGATATAAGTTTTAATGGAGCTTGTCGAGGTGCCGGTTTCACCGGTTGTGGCCACGTGAACATTGAATCCTTTTTCGTGCTTCCAGGCGACGAGAGGAGCAATGATGCTTGTGATTGCGAAATTATTGGGCACGATAAATAAATAGGTCGGTCGAGCGACTTCTTCGGTTACGACTGCCGGATAATTTGAAATGACCGCCTCGTAAAGCGGAGCGAAAAGTGGTGATACCGGCTGATCAGGGGCAACCAGTTCCCGATCAAAATTTACGGAGACCCGCATCTCGGTAATGACCCGGAGCTCTTTGGTTACAGGATTGTATTGAAAAGGTCGTACTTCCAGAGGTGCAATCGTCAAATCGCGCATTTTAGCCGGGCTATACAATGCGGCTGGTGACTGCGGATACCAATCATTTTGGGTGTAGATAGCATCGTTCTTGAGAAATCCTGATCCGAATGTCTCTACTTCCAATTGCTGTGCCTGCGTCGGAACCAGGTCAATTCCCTGCATGACCGAACTTGCTAAAATTTCTACTGAAACGGACGCTTGTCCATTCTCAGGGATCGCAAGATAAGTCACCGAGGTTGGAATTTCCGGTGCACCGGGATCTCTTACCGTTGATTGCAATGATGATTGAATTTGCTCATATACACCACTGGTCAGGGTGACTTGTCCCATACTGAATGCGGGCATTTGAAAATGCAAAACCGACTGATGAGAATCTATTTGCTCGATCTGCAGCGGATTGTTGACAGCAGACTGATCAGCGAAAATCAGGGTCGTTAAAAATAGTGTGCTCCAAGCCAAACGACTTAGCCGGACTGATGTGACTTGCATAGGCTCCTCAAGTGCTTTCATTTGTTGTTTGGGCAAAAATATAGATACCCGGGATAACCCTGCAAATTGATTGAGTTTAACATTTTTATCATCATGCAATTGGGGGCGAAAAATACTTGAGACCTAAACACCTGTTTTCCTGGTCTCCTAACTTGAATGAGTGCTTTGCTTTACACTGTCAAATATTCGACATTCATTCTCAATTAATGGTCAGTCTGCGCCCCTCGGAATTGGGTTATTTTAGAAAAGTTACTTTTTGAATGAATTGCTTTTCTCCGGACCGAATCGCTATCAGATAGATACCAGAAGCCAACAAATCTCCGTTTATCCGGACGATCTGTTCGCCGGCGGTCGGGTAATTGTAAACAGAGGATCGGACCTCCTGCCCTGCCAGGTTGTAAAGCGTAACCACCACCTCTCCCGGCTGGCCAAGAGTGAGGGGGATGGCTACTGAAGGATTGAACGGATTTGGGTAGGCGGTGCCCATCGCAAACGTTTGTGGCAGCACCCGGTCTTCTTCAATCAGGTCAGAGTAGTAATTGGCCGGTGAATTCGTCGTAAATCTGATCGCCCGACCGGCGGATAACACCGCTGCCCCCGGCGCATATTCACGATTGTAGACATATTGAACACCATCATTTTGAGATGGCGATTCAATTCCTACCGTACAATAGTTATTCGATTGATCGACATCGTTTACTTCCAGATACTGGAATTCAACAACCCCGTTGCCATCATCTGCAACCAAAATTGCCTGATCGTACAGCACAATTTGAAAGGTCTCTGTGAAACTGTGATCCCCAAAACCATTCCTGGGCTGATACCATTCCACAATAAATTTCCCCTCCGTGGCATCATGATAAGTGTAAATGTCAATCAGGTCACCACTGTTATCGACATAATCCAAATCGTCCCAAAATGGTGCCAGCATAGCATCCGGTCCTAATGGGAACGGGATACTCCAGTTACGGAAAAAGTCAATCGTCTCAGCCGGGAATGCAGCCCAACCATTTGAACAGATCGTCAGTCCATCATAGGTCTGTCCGAAGTATTGGAACACAAATGGCAGATTCACACGCACATGATCGTCATCCTCCAACTGGTAATGCGTCGCCCCTCCCAACGAACTCAGCTCAGTCCAATCGTAAACCGGTGCTTCAGGATACTCCAAATCCGTGTCGTCATAAGCCCAATAACCGAATGAACAGGGTGGCGTGGGTTCACTTGTGGTGAGTCCGCCGACTCGAATCAATAGTGTCTCCTCAAAAAATGCAGTCGGTTCGCCATCCATCTGCAAACTGATCGTCAAAGGAAATTTGCTGCCACTCGCGATGCTGGAAACAGACCCTGAAAAACTTGTGGGAGCAAGCACCACCGCCCCATCCTGGATATGACCGCTGGCCGATACCTGGGTCAGTGTTACGTAATCCACCGTCGTAGTGATCATCGCTGTCAAGTCACCCGATAGGGGCAAATTCTCAAATGCACCCGTTAAACCACAGGAAAATGTCTCTCCTTGAACCGGTGGATGACCTTCAGCAAAATCAAGTTGGACTTCGGCAGTCACTGGCATCACGGGGACGGCGATTTTGGAACTGTTTGCCCCGATCGTGGCATTTAAAATGACTTCACGCTCACCGATGCGTATAACCGGCGCCGCCACCGGCTCAACCGTGACGGTACCATTGGCCGGAATGACTGCAGAAAACGTTTCACTATAACTGCCATTTTCGGCCGCGAATGTGATCTGCACATCCGCACTTGACGCGGTGGTGTTCCTGAGGATCGGCTGAAGCGTGGCAACACCCGGATAAACCAGACCTTCAAAGCCATTGACCGCCAGACCATTCCCGGCTCCCGGTGTGATGCTGATGGTTAAGGGGAGTTTTTGCGTCGCGTTGAGGGTCACCGTCAATGTACCGGATCCCAACGCTGTGCCGTCGAATGCATAGACCCGGACATGGCTGTCAGACCAGCGGCCAGCGCCGATGAGGACATTATCGCGTTTCAGCGCGAAAACGCCTTCCGGTGCTTCCGGCAATTCCAGCGTCATCACGCCGTCATCGGCAGTCACCGTACCAAAATCCTCAGCGGTAACCGGCATGGCGTCGGGTGTCAGTAGCCAAATGGGTAGGCTCGGATCACCGATGATGTTGTACGTGTGAAAGTAAAATTCGCCCATTCCACCGGGTTCGGTTTCATCAGAAAATTCTTTGAGAAAACCAAATTTTCCAGCCAGTAATGCAGGTCCGAGCTCATGGACATCACCTTCCAAAAGGGCATCCCACATGAGGCTGTTCAATGCATTGTTATATTTGGTGCGGGTATGCAAATCAGAGGGTGCGATGACGGCGACAGCGCCAGATGGTGTACTCACGGTGCCGCGTGTCAACAGAGCTTCGCAAAATGACGGGTCAATCTCTGAATCGAATTTGCCGGTTCCACAGACGAAACTGAAAACCACCGGCAGGCGAAAACCGTTATTCAGACTACCCTGGACGCCATCAAAATCAGAAACATGAAATTGGGGATAATGCCAACCGTGGGCATCACCCCAGCCTCGATAATTCACGATGCCGACACCGGCATTAAAGGCATCAAGAATCAAATCCGGAGAGACGGTCGGAGGGTAGTAAACGGTATCAACTGAAGCATAGCCGTAATTATTCAGCTCACGAGCCAGCCAGGTTGAGGTCCATACGGGTGTCAGAATCACACCGGTATCAGCAAAATTTCCTGCCACGACCAGCGCTTTGTCCAACCAGTTCGAGCCGGTATAGGGTGTCTGACAATAAGAGATCGTTTTGTTGATAATGACGCCCAATTCGGTCTGAGTATCAATTGGCCAACGACCCACAATCGCTTCCGGAAAGTAGTCATTGCCTTCCAGTAACACGTAAGGCAGGTCCGTTACATCGTTTTCTGACCCAATCACAAATGACGGGAGCGCTGCACCACCGGTGACATCGCCGATTAACAAGACATACTCCAGATTATGTGTTTGGTAAAATGACTGAATATAGGATTTAATGGCTGCGGACGTATTGCCGGCGACGCTCATTCCCGTCACCGTTACACGGAATCCCTGACTCTCTTTGAGGCGGGTAAAAAAGGGCAGGTAAGGTGATGCAATGACCGCATCCTGACCAATGATCAGGTAATCACCCCGTTGGAAGGTTTGCCATTGACTGTAAGCCTGGACAGCATTGGGTGATGCCTGCATGACTTTCTGGAGTGCCAAAGGACCAGCTCCCTGACGCGCCCAAGCCATTGAAACCAAGGTTATGAGAAGAATTACACGGAAAATTATAGGTCGGAGTACCATAGTTGTCATTATCCCTGTGTTGTAATTTTTAGTAATTTTTGTGTGGCATGCCAATCCCGGGCTTGAAAATGGACGAGATAAACGCCAGCCGCTAGTCGGTGTCCGCGATTGGATTGTCCGTTCCAGCGCCAGTTATTGACACCTGATTGAGCTGACAACCGTGTCTGGTAGACTTCCTGTCCCAGGACATTAAAAACCCGCACGGTGACCCGTTCTGCCTGTGGGATTTGAAACCGGATGGCGGTTGATTCCTGCATGGGATTCGATTCTATGGCCAGAATTTGTGCGGAATAGGCGAAGGTTGTGGTCTCCACCGGATGTTCGTCGTCGTCAATGCCTGTAAAGGTCGAATCCGTTCCGAATACCGTCAGTTCTTCAATCTGCCAACCCCTGAAATAGACCGTGCTATCGGTGTTCATTGTCAATACAACATAGGCCGAATCAACCCCGGCAATATCACTGGTCCAGCATGTTTGGGACAGACCTTCCCAGTTCTGGTCAATCCAATGATGTGAAAGTAATAGCATGCCATCACCTGAATAAAGATTCATGGCAAGTGTGTCGAGATCCCATTCCACTTCGTATTGGTGCTGAAGCGTGATGGCTAATTGCTGCATCCCGGTAACATTGAATCGCTGACTGGTCAATGTCTGGTGCGTGTTGTCTGAGTAGAAAAGTTCCGGCTGTGTCTTCAGTTTTCCCTCGCTGACAGACCAATTTCCATTGCCTGACCAGTGACTCATGTCTGCAAAATTATCCATAAAAACACTCTGGGAGGGAACCAGCACAGCGCTTAAGCCAGCATTGCCATTGTTCGCCAGATTAAGCGTGTGTCGCTGTGGAAATTTTGATGGTGCAAATATTGAAACGGTCGTCGTCGGTGCGCGTCTGGACATTTGATAGGTTCCAGCGCTGACCATTTGGGAATCACAACCTGCTGCGTCATCAAACTCAACCAGATAGAGGTCATTGGCACCATCGCTGGAGCTAAGCGTCAGTTCCAGACTATTTTCCGGGTAGGGATTCAGGCTGAAATCATGGTCGGTGGCAAAACTGCTGCTCGTGGTAATTCCCAACACGGTGTCCGGTTCAAATCCAGCCATGGAAACAACCATTTTGTAAGTGCCCTGTTGAGCAATATGGCGATAGCGTCCGAACTGATCGGTGAGCCGTGGTGCAAACATGGACCCTTCCTGCGGGACATAAACCTGTGAAACATTGAGTTTCCAGAATTTGATTTCGGCACCTTCAAGTTCCTCGCCCGTCACTGCATTCCGAACAATTCCACGCAATTGGGATCGATTTTCCGTGGGGTAGCCCAATGCCCGATCAATGAGATAAAAGCAACCGATCAAATTGCGTCGTACCGTGTCATTGATCAGTGTCCGCCCGGGTTGAAGATTATTGGTCCCGACTTCAATCAGATAGGATAAGCTGCCGGTTTGGGTGTAAAACCAGTCATGGGTATTACCCCGCATCGTTTTGCCGGGAGTAACTGCGTAATGACCGTCACCCGCTTCATTGATGATTCGGCTACCCAGCTCCTGAGCGATATTGTCAATGAGTGCGTAACCCGGCGGGTACTTGGTTTCATCCCATTCCCAGGGGTAATAAATGATTTCCGGAATGCCACTCCGGGCGGAGTGATAAGCAACTGAAAAGGTGAAGAATTGACTTAATGCGAGGTCGCGAATGGTCCTGGATTCTGACTCGGAAAATGGCGCTGTACCCCGGAAATAGTCGTAGTCACCAAAACCCAGTACATCGCCATGGATCCAATTGAAGCTATAGTTACGGTTTGCATCCACACCATCGTAATCGTAACCAATTCCGGGCGAATAATCAAAAATGCCGTTCTGATTATTATCGGTTCGATTTTTCCGATAGGTAATATCCTGAACCCAGGTGCTGTCCTCCTGAAAACCGTGAACGACGCGTAAACCTTCCGGGTTGTATGTTGGGACAATCCAGATTTCCATATTCTGTAGAATGGCTAAAATGTGTGAATTATGGCTTTGAAAACCGTGTATGAGGGTGTCGATCAGTCCAATGGAAATTTCAAGACCCAAAATTTCTTCCGCGTGGCATTGTCCTAAAAAAAGCACCGCGGCTTCATCCTCGTCTACCGTCGGATTGTCGGAAAGTTTGGCAGCCATGATCGGCAGATTTTCGTTGTTGGACCTTCCAATTTCCTGCACCGAGAGAATGCCTTGTAAAAGCGGAATTTGGCTCAGGGAATCCAGATAGGCATTGACTTCCTCATACGTGTGATAACGCGAATCCAGCGTCTGGGCCGGGAGACTTTGCAGTCCGAGCAGGAGAATGATAATGGGGAGAATGGTTGTGCGCACAGTGCTTTCCTTGCAAGCTGATCTTAAGTTTCGGTTCGTAAGGGAACATAACTTACCCCCCCAGGGGTGTACCTATTTAAAAATTTGTAACAATTGATAACAGTGAAGCTGCGCATGATCAAAATAAAACCGGGCGATTCTGTGGTCGCCCGGCTTAATATTTTGACCCGAAAGAATGAATTACTTCAGGTAGGTGACCTTTTGACTGAAAGTTTGCCCGGCAAATTGCACCTGCAAAAAGTAGATGCCGCTCTCCAACGCCAGTCCATTCATATCCTGCCCATTCCAATTCAGACGCGTGGTTCCGACTGATTGGGTAGTCATGGTG
>MNWS01000145.1 GCA_001872685.1 Fidelibacterota bacterium CG1_02_48_14 | reverse complement strand
TTCCTCGTTCCTCTTTCTCTAATTCGACATTGGACATTCCCGCTCGTCTCCTCCCAAAGGGATACCTACGGGGCTGAGCAAGTTTATCCGGCTACTGACGGATCGAAGGGCGAGCGGGGTTATCATTGTTCGCAATTTGAGCTTTGAATCTCAACCTCAACCTCAACTCAACCTCAACCTTCCTCTTCCCCCTTTCTCTGCACCAGCCAGTTTGCACCTTGCGCCAGCAAAAGCCTGCGATAAATTACGCTCGCTTATGAGCACCAGACGATCAACACTCCCGACTTTCGATTTTACCCAACCAAATTTTTCAGAAAAAGGTCCTTTAGCATGAAAAAAGCCAATGCGGTGTACGCCCAATCGGGTGGCGTCACCAGTGTCATTAATGGCTCAGCCTATGGCGTGATAAAAGCCGCTCAGGAAGCCAATTTCATCGACAATATTTATGGCGGCTTATTTGGGATCAATGGTGTTTTGGAAGAAAATCTGGTAGACATCGCTCAGGAAAATCCGGCTGACATTGAAAATCTCCCCTTTACACCCTCCGGTGCTTTTGGATCATGCCGGAAAAAACTGCCTTCCCTTGAGAAAAATCGCACGGACTTTGAACGCATTATCGACGTCTTCAAAGCGCACGATGTTCGCTATTTCTTCTACAACGGAGGGAATGACTCCATGGACACCGCCTACAAAATCTCCTTACTCGGCAAAGAGATGGGGTATGATGTCACCTGTATCGGTGTCCCTAAAACGGTGGATAATGATCTGCCGATTACGGACAACTGTCCCGGATTTGGTTCCGTCGCCAAGTACAACGCCGTCAGTTTGCGGGAAGCTTCGTTTGATGTCGCTTCTATGCACCACGATTCCACGAAAGTATTTGTGGCTGAAACCATGGGACGCCATGCCGGTTGGATTGCAGCGTCGGCAGGAATGGCGGCCAAGACTGAGTCCGATGGACCGCATGTTATTTTATTACCCGAAATTGTCTTCGATTCCGGCAAATTTTTAGCCGAAGTCGAGCGTGTCATTCAAAAAGTTGGGTTCTGTGTCGTCGTGGTTTCGGAAGGTGCTCAGGGAGCTGACGGAAAATTTATCGCCGATTCTGGTACGGTAGATGGATTTGGTCACACCCAATTGGGTGGTGCCGGGAGTTTTATTGCCGAACTCGTAAAGCATCAGTTGAAACTCAAAGTTCACAATGCGTTACCGGATTATTTCCAGCGGGCCGGTCGTCATATCGCATCCAAAACGGATTTGGATCAGGCCATTGCTGTGGGTCGGGAAGCAGTGCGACTGGCCGGAGAGGGGTTGAACGGTGAGATGGTAACGATTGTCAGGGAATCGAATTCGCCCTATCAATGGTCAGTGGGACACACAGACATCGCCAACATTGCCAACAAAGAAAAAGTTCTGCCGCCAGAGTACATCCGGGAAGATGGCCTGCATATCACACCTGCATTCCGTGAATATTGTGAGCCGCTTATCACGGGGGAAATTTTCCCAAAGTTTGAACGCGGACTGCCCGTCTATTCCAAATTGAAACGCAACCTGATTCCAAAAATTTTAGGCTAAGAGCACGCTGTGATGCCATCAATTCGAGGCTGGTCATACTTTGGTGTCCGTAATCCGGAGCATGTCGCCCGGGACCTGGACCGGATGGTCCATGATGGCGCAAACACGGTTTTGTTTACGGTCTCCGAAGCCGACATGGCTTTTTATGCTGATACATTAGGGGAGTTGGTTACGCTGGCTCACGAGCGGAGAATGACCGTTTATGTGAATCCCTGGGGGTTTGGTCGGGTTTTTGGCGGTGAAGCTTTTTCCGGTCTGCTTCAGCATTATCCCGAGACAGCCCAAATTTCCAATGGAGGTCGATTTGTCCCGGCGGTTTGTCCGAATCATCCTGAATTCACAAATTTATTGAAAAAATGGATTGATCTCGCCGCACACATCAAAGCCGATGTGGCCATGTGGGATGAGCCTCATTTTTTTCTGGGTTCACTGGACCGGAAACAGCGACTCAATGAGAATGAATGGGTCTGCCGCTGCCCAAATTGTCAGGCGAAGTTCGAGAAATTGACGGGCGAGCCCATGCCTATGAAAATGAATTTCGATGTCCGTGCGTTCAGGGAAGCGTCGTTGGTGGCATTTTTAAAAGACCTCACCAACTACGCCCATGACAAGGGTCTCATTAATTCGATTTGCGTGCTCCCGCCAACCTGGGGTCTGGATGATGGGTTTAATGATCTGGAATTGGTTTACAAATTACCCCATGCGGATATAGTGGCCACGGATCCTTACTGGCAATGGAATCATCCGGAGCATGACGAAGCCTGGGTCCGTCAGAATTACACTGAAAATTCGGATATTCTTTTAAAACTGGGTGAGCAGTACCACCGGGAAACTGAGATGTGGGTCAAGAATTATCAAACCCGAGCCGGTCAAGAGCATTTCGTGGACGCCGCCAATGAGATTTTGATGGAAAAAGGAATTCGCCGCGTGCTGGCCTGGAGTTTTTTAGGTTCGTCTTACATGAGTTCGTTGAGGTCAGATAATCCGATGTTGATCCATGAAAAGCAATCGAGTTGGTTTAAGAAGATGGCCGCGATAAAATAGCTGAACTGCTTTCGGCTTTTATCCATGAAAATATTCCGACCGTCTCCCTGAGCTTTGCCTGTCCGGCTCTCGACGGATCGAAGGGCGGCCGGATTTTTAATTCCACTCCACATTGCCAGTCATCCTGAACTCGATTCAGGATCTCATAGAAAGAATACGATGCTGAAACAAGTTCAGCCTGACTAAAACATATTCCTGTGTTTCCCTGCGGCGAGTGCAACGAGAACTTACCCGACAACTGACAGTTCGGAATCGACATCTGAGCTTCGAGCTTTGAGCCTGAACCCAGTTCTGTCATCCCGGGAGGCTCGTCACGCCATAGCACTGCGACGGCCAGTCGGAATTTTTATTCTTAACAATCAATTTAATTGATAACCGGCAGCTCTTGACGATCAGCTTTGAACGATAACTTGGGATTAGCTTCTACCTGCTCGTCAGCGTGGTAGGATGAACGCACCAGCGGACCGGACTCCACATGGTCGAATCCAATTTCCAGCCCATAGGTTTTGTAGGATTGAAACTCATCCGGATGGACAAAGCGATCAACCGGAAGATGGTCCTTGGTAGGTTGCAAATATTGTCCAGCCGAAAAAATCTGAGTGCCGGTTTCGCGAATATCATCCATGAGGGCGAAGACTTCCGCTTCCAGTTCACCAATGCCCACCATAATGGAGGTCTTGGTCATCAGACCGGCTTCAACTGACTGTTGTAACACCGCCAAGGAACGCTCGTATTTGGCTTGGGGTCGCACCATGCGATGCAGTCGTTCCACGGTTTCCAGGTTGTGACTCATGATCTCCGGTCTTGCGTCCAAAACCGTTTGGATGTCCCGTTCAATGCCTTTGAAATCGGGTGTGAGGACTTCTACGGAACAGCCCGGGACATTCTCATGGATCGCCCGAATGGTTTCCGCCCAAATCTGCGCCCCACCGTCCGGCAGATCGTCCCGATCCACGGAGGTGATGACCACATGTTTAAGTCCCATTTTTTTCACAGCGTCGGCTGTACGTCGGGGCTCTTCAAAATCCGTGATAGGCGGTTTACCGGTTTTCACGGCGCAGAAACCGCAGGAACGGGTGCATACATCACCTAAAATCATGATGGTTGCGGCCCGGCGCTCCCAGCACTCACTGATATTCGGGCATAGGGCTTCCTGACAAACGGTGTGGAGCTTGTGGGAATTGACGATGCTTTTCAGGTCCTGATAATTGGGACCCGTTCTGAGTTTTGTTCTAAGCCAATCGGGTTTGGTTTGGGTCTTCATAGGGCGGGTAATATAATTTTTAGGCGAAGGAATCCACGAATTTCAGGAATTTTCAGCCGCAGATGAACACAGAAACCACAGACAAGGGCAGAATCTTTTGGCCGTCCAATAGGAATCCCGTTGGGACGGATGACACGGATGAGACGGATAGCGCAAAATCAATTGAATAGTCTTAACTCTGCTCCGTACTTCGACGGGGCTCAGCAAGACGGAGCAGCGTTGAAAATAGCGAGATTCCCTTCGATCCTTCACTATGCTCGGTCTCAGGGTGACGCACAGAAATTTTTCTATTAACTGTCTCTGTGCTCTCTGTGTCTACTCTGTGTACTCTGTGACACTGAATTTTAAATAATCCCATCCAGATCAAAATTCTCCAGATTCTCCACCACTGTTTCCAAAAACGAACTGCCCATAGCGCCATCAATTAAACGATGGTCAAATCCTAAAGTGAGATGACAAATCTGTCGAATCGCAATGGCATCCGTACCATCCATCTCAATCACGACTGGTCGTTTTTTT
>MNWS01000275.1:3924-4153 GCA_001872685.1 Fidelibacterota bacterium CG1_02_48_14 | reverse complement strand
ATATTTCGCTTAGTTGGCTTGATGAAAATGAACGATTAATCATCCGCACATCAACCCAGGTTCCGTTTCATGTGCGTCGAATTGTTGCTGAAGTTCTGAATTTTCCATTGCACAAAATCCGGGTTATCAAGCCAAGGGTTGGCGGGGCATTTGGGGGTAAGCAGGAAATATTGAACGAAGAACTGGTAGCCGCGGTTACGATCAGGACCGGGCGACCCGCGCGTTTGGA
>MNWS01000275.1:0-3901 GCA_001872685.1 Fidelibacterota bacterium CG1_02_48_14 | reverse complement strand
ACGCAGCCAGATCGCGTCATCCTCAGATTGTGACCCTTAAAATTGGCATTAATGCTGACCACACCATCCAGGCCATTGACATGAATATTCTGGAAAATTGCGGTGCTTACGGGCCGCACGCATTGACTGTCATGTCCGTCACAGCGCAGAAATCCTTAACCCTGTATCGGTCACCCAATGTTCATGTGGAGGGGAAGGCGGTTTACACGAATCTGCCGGTTGCCGGTGCTTATCGTGGCTATGGAGCGCCCCAGGGGTTTTTTGCGCTGGAATGTCTGATGGATGAAATTGCCGTAGCACTAGCCATTGATCCCATTGAATTCAGACATAAAAATTATGTGCTAGCCGGTGAGGATGTTCCAATTGCCAAGATTCTGGGTGAAGGGCGTGAGGGTTTTCCGGTGGTGATCGAATCAACCGGAATGCGCGAATGTCTTGAAACCGGTCGGAAATTGATCGGATGGGACGCCATTCATTCAATGCCCAAATCGGGCATACATCGTCGAGGTGTTGGTATGGCCTGTGTGGCGCAAGGATCGGGCATTGCCGGAATTGACATGGGCTCGGTTTTTATAAAAATGAATGAAGATGGCAGTTTTAACCTGCTCATGGGGGCGACGGACCTGGGAACCGGATCAGATACGGCATTGGCACAAATTGCTGCTGAAGTATTGGAAGTTCCCCTGGAGAAAATAATGGTGACAAGTTCCGACACCGATCTGACCCCCTTTGATACCGGCGCGTATGCATCCAGTACCACCTTTATTTCAGGCGCTGCAGTGAAAAAGGCTGCTGAGCGAGTGAGATCGCAGATTCTCGAGCAGGGGTTGGTTCTTTTGGGTGAGAAGACCGGCGTTATTCAAAATGGTTTTGTCACCGGGATGAGGGGCGGTCGAATATCGTATGGGGACATTTGCACCCGGAGTTTCTACACCGAAAATCAACGCCAGATCATGGCAACAGCCTCCCATGTCAGTTACGATTCACCCCCACCATTTAATGCGACATTTGCTGATGTCACCGTTGATACCGAAACCGGTATCGTAAGCGTTAACAAAATTGTTTCAGTTACCGATGCCGGTCAAATCATTAATCCCCAGATGGCGGAGGGGCAGGTTGAGGGAGCGATTCCCCAGTCTTTGGGGATGGCCCTATCCGAGTATATGATTTTTGATGAAAGTGGGCAGGCAATCAACACCAATTTTGGTAATTACCATATCTTCACTGCCATCGATATGCCCAAAATTATTGCCAAATTTATTGCCACTCACGAACCCAGTGGACCATTTGGCGCAAAGGCGGTGGCAGAAATCCCTATTAATGGACCAGCACCAGCGGTTGCGAATGCAATTTTCAATGCCTGCGGTGTGAGGGTGCGTGATCTACCCATTACGCCGGAAAAAATAGTATCCCGATTTCAGTCATAACCGGAATTTTCAACGCTTCTATAACAGTACATTTTTATTATACTTCGAACCGATAATGATATAGATTAGCCCGCTTTATCGGTGCATGGCACCAATGAGGCGTGGTTTTGGATCGGAGCAACACCAGAGGATAGATGGGAAAATAAGTCGAGTCGTGATGTCAGAGGAAAAAGTAATCATTTCCGTTCTTTTGGTGGAAGATTCTGTCGCTGATCAGCAGCTCTTCCGCCAGTTCCTCAAACAATCCAACGTTACCCAATATTCCTTGAAAGTTGTTTCAAATCTCGCCCAGGCGAATCAATTTCTCGCAAAAAAAACGGCTGATGTTATCGTTGTTGATCTGGAATTACCTGACAGTAATGGTTTGGAAACGATGTCTGGCTTATTCGAAAAATGGTCAGAGATTCCAATTGTGGTTTTAACCGGAACCAGTGATGAAACAATGGGCGTTAATGCTGTAAAAGCAGGAGCACAGGATTATCTCGTGAAAGGTCAAATTAATCAGGAAGTTCTCGTTCGGGCAGTTCGCTACGCGGTTGAACGGAAACAAGTCGAAGTGGTCTTGCAACAAAGGGCCAAACAACAGGCTGCCATTGTCTCTTTGAGTCATGAAGCTTTGCAGGAGAGACCCCTGGATGAATTGATGGACCATGCGGTGAATTTGGTGGTGGAGACACTTCATATTTCCGGTTGTTGCATTACAAAAAGTGCGAAAAGTCTGAAAACTCAAGAGTTGTTTGCCAATGCCGGGATCACATTCAGTAAATTTGGCAAACCCGAAGCTGCGCTAGCTCAGAAGGTCTTTGAAAAAAGAGAATCCGTTTATATTCCTGATGTCCTCACCGAAAAAGAATATCCCATCCCTGATTGGGTCAGGCGTAACAGTATCACGGGGATTCAGTGTGTTATTATCCCGGACAACAGCGATTCTTATGGTGTTTTGACAGCGGTTACAAACGCTCTGAATCACTTTTCGACGGAAGATGTGGCATTTTTACAGGTCGTCTCCAACGTACTGGCGGAGGCTGTCCAGCGGTATAAAGCACGGCGCGGACTTGAAAATGCGCTGGAGCGGGCGAAACATTCCGAACTCGTCAAGACCCTGTTCTTAGCCAATATGTCTCATGAAATCCGCACGCCCCTCAATACAATCCTTGGATTTATGAATCTGATTGAAGTCTCCGTGGAAGGTAAAATTGATGAGGATGAAAAGTCGTTCTTCACGTTGGTGCGGGAATCCGGAGAGCGGCTCATGCGTACGGTCCATGAGGTATTGGACATTGCCCAGATTGAGGCTGATACATTGAAATTGGTACCGGTGGAACTGGACATCTGTGAACTTCTGAACCAGAAACTTACAACCTGGCAACATTTGGCAGAGGCCAAGGGATTAAAATTCACATTTAAGAGTGACTCCAAAAAGCAGCCGTTTTCCGGGGATAATTACTGCATTTCCCAGGCATTTGACCAACTCATTGACAATGCGATTAAATATACCGATGAGGGTGGCGTATCCATCGTTGCCAAGAACCACACTGAAGAGATTATCGTGACGATCCAGGATACGGGCATTGGCATGTCAGAGGAGTATCTGAGCAATTTGTTCCAAGCATTTTCACAAGAGAGTGCCGGTCACACCAAACGCTTTCAGGGGGTAGGACTTGGACTTGCGCTGACGAAACGCTATCTGGAGCTGAATGAAGTTGTGATCGAAGTTACCAGCAAGCAGGATGTCGGAACGACAATCAAGTTGGTTTTCCCTAAAACTCGCCAGGATTAATCGCTCCAAGTTTAATTAAATGCCGATGACAATTCACCTCAGAATCGTGTTTATTTGCTTTGTTAAGGTCAAGTACAACTGTATGTTCATTCCGAGTAATGACAAAAATACGAGGGACTTGAAAATGAGCAATCGGGCAAATTGTTGGAATTATATGCGGTGTGGACGGGAGCCCGGAGGTGACCGGGCCAGTGAATTTGGGATTTGCCCCGCAGCACTGGCGGAGGAACTGGACGGGTTCAATGGTGGTCAAAATGGTGGCCGTTTTTGCTGGGCGATTGCAGGGACATTTTGCGGAGGCGTGATTCAGGGCGATTCTGCCGAAAAAATCTTATCTTGCTATCAGTGCAATTTTTTTCAGCGTGTGAAGCTGGAAGAGGGATCGCAGAACTTCAAATTGACGATTCCCGGACTATTGTTTGATAACAGTCTGGACTCGTAGTCTCACCGTAAATCTCATATTACAAAATCAGATCGAAAAAAATAGAACGCTTTAATTCTCTGGTTCACATACCAGAGTGAAGTAGAAGATATTACCATTGGGTGAATTGGCTTTGACCCCGACTTTAGCATTGTGCGCCAACGCTATTCGTTTCACAATTGCCAAACCTAACCCCCGGCCTGACTGAGCTTTTTTATTTACCTGGAACGAGCGTTCAAAAATCTTTTCATACATGGCTGTAGGGATGGTTTC
>MNWS01000010.1:9330-20904 GCA_001872685.1 Fidelibacterota bacterium CG1_02_48_14 | reverse complement strand
CTGGTAGGTGCGAGAAAATTCCGCCGCCATGGTTGTTGATAATCACCAGCACGATGGGATATCGCGACTGTCTCACCAGGTGAAGCGAATTCAGATCGTGCAGTGCAGCCAAATCACCGATGATACCCATCACCGGACGGTGCATTCCTTCGGCAAGGCCGGCCATCGTCGCGAAATTTCCGTCAATCCCGCTGGCACCGCGGTTCGCGTAAACCTGGCAATTCGCCGGTAACCGTGCAAAACGGTCAAAATCACGGATTGGCATTGAATTCCCCAGAAATAGCACGCAATCACGCGATATTTTTTGAGAGATGATATGCGCTAAATGCGCTTCAAAGAGGTCATTCTTTACATCTCCAAAATACTGATTCTGAAAATTTTGCGTCTGAGTGCTCCAGCCAGAATCGAAGTAGGAAGGTGCGATTTCTGAGTCTGACAGCCGCTGATATAACGCTTCGGCGAATTTCCCCCCCTCCGTCTGTATCGGGTGTGTGACACATTTGGTGGGATCCATGGCTGGGGAGCGTGGATGAACCTGGAGGTAAATATCCGGTCGAACTTCGGTGAAATAATCGAGGGCTAACTGCGACGTTAGCGGGCCGCCAAATTGAAGAATCACATTGGGTTGCCAACGATTTTGAAGATCGGAATGACTCAAAATATCAGCGTTGAGCAAAGACAGTTCAGAATAGGTGAGGGAACTTCGCAGAGGTGATTGGATGTCAATCCAAATCGGCCATTTCAGTATTCTGGCTAACTTGAGATATGATTCGGCATGCTTGCGGTCATTTTCACGTCCAAAAACCAAAAGTCCGTGGGTGGCTCTGGCCAGACGAGCGGCAGTTTGTACTACAATGAGGGGATCAATATCGGTGACAGGTCGGTTGGTATTTTGGCTTAATGAAACATCATTGTTCAACCACGACCGAATCGGCAATAGCCATGGTGCGAAATCTGTCGTTACACCAGTGGGTTCCAGGGGTTTTTCGAAGGGACAGTTCAAATGGACCGGACCAGGATTTTCAACATTTTGCATCGCATCACAAGCCCGATCAACCATTTCGATTAAAAATGCCAGGGGAATATGGGTTCCGGGGACTGGCAGGGTGCGATCCAGGCGCGTGTAATGCGAATAAATTCCGTCCTGTAGGATGGTTTGGTTAACACCTGAATTCCATGTTTCTGGTGGACGGTCTGCCGTTAAAACAACCATCGGCAAAAAATCCTGGGAAGCCTCAACGATTGCCGGCAAATAATTCGCAACGGCCGTCCCGGAGGTACAGATCAGTGCCGCAGCACACTGGTTTGCCCGGGCATATCCCAGGGCAAAATATCCCGCGCCACGCTCATCGAAGTGGACGGTTGTCGTTGTTTTCGGGTGTTCAACGGCCGCGATGGCTAATGGTGTCGAACGAGAGCCCGGACTGATCACAAAATGAGTGACACCGGACCGCACAAGTGCCTCGACTAAGACGGACGCCCAAATGGTGTTGGGATTTGCCATATTTATGGTCGTTGTCACAAGCCCAAACTCCCTTCCCACACACGCAATTTTTGGTTCATTTCCGCCCACTCCGCATTTGCTTCGGAGCCAGCAACAATCCCGACACCTGCATACAGATTAATCTGATTTTGGGCGATACATAATGCTGATCGAATGCCGACTGCAAATTCTGCCTGGTTGCCCTGAATCCACCCCACCGGTCCGCCAAACCAACCTCTGCAAAACGGTTCGTATTTTTTAATTGCTCCCAAAGCAGCCGCTTGCGGATGCCCACCCAGAGCCGGGGTAGGGTGGAGTATTTCAAGCACACGCACGGGTCCTGTTCCGGTTTTAAGTCTGCCAGACAGGGTTTGATGCAAATGCTGAACGAACACCTGATTTAGGATACCGGGGTGATCATCACCGTGAATTTGGTCGGTGAGCAGTTCGAAACGCCTTTGGAGTTCATCGAACACGATTCCATGTTCACGCTGATCTTTTTCACTGGTCAACAGCGCATCACCGAATTGCCGGGATTCCGTGGCGGATGTTCCTTGTGGTCGCGTTCCGGCAAGGGCTTCGGAGGTCAACTCATGCTCATGAATCGAAAAAAGTCGTTCCGGTGAAGCGCCAGTAAAAGCCGAACCTTCCTCAAACTCGAAATAATATTTGAAAGCATGCGGGTTGGTCCGATCAAGCTCCTGAAAAATCCTGAGCGGCGACAGATTTCCATCAGACCGGACCACCAATTTTTTAGCCAAAACGACTTTTTCAATCTGATTCTGGTCAATTTCGGTGAGGATCTGATGATGAATATCCAGCCACCCGGAGTGATTTGGGATTTCTTGGGTTATCCGAAAATTTGCTTCTGAGATTGAATCATGTACAAATGACTCATTCAACATGAGGAATTCAGCCAAGAGCCGATCCAGCGCCGGTGCGAGTTTGTCAATGGCAACAATCTGGGCAATAAAGCGTGTTTGGCCTTGCTCCACTTCGAAAGAGAACATGGGTGCCACAAACCGGCCAATGTTGAAGGACCGCCATTCAGCATCGCTGGTTGTTGTGGGATCAAAGGCAATCCCACCAAAAAATCGCAGATATTCGAAACCATCTTTAGCAAGACCACTGGCCAAACCTGAAAAATCGCCTGCCTGACAGGTGTCCATTTGTATTTGAGGTGCTGCAGAACCAATTCCAGCCATTTGGTAAGAATTTTCCCGGTTCGTCCAGGCGACACGAGGAAAGTTTTCCTGTCCATTCAGCCACTGTAAAAGATCAATCCTTTGATGGTCTTCGGGTTCAAATTTCAGCTTAATGATGGTCGTTTTGATTTGCTGGTCACCGCGATGCAAACGCTCCCGCAATGAAGCGATATGCTTTGGGAATAAATCCGCCAACTGATGAAAACCGGGGATGCGAAAAGTACTGGTGAGTAGGCCTGCCATAGCGTGGCGCAAATATACACTGTCAGCAATAGGAGGTCAGGCAATTTTACTGGCAAAAAACGCACGTTTCAATGTTCACAACCCTCCTGTGAAATATTTGAAAAATTCGGAGTCGTCGAATGTCTGAAATCGGCTTGTTGGAATATAAACAATGATTTATAAGCTTCAGTGATTGTTGGACTCAATTAATTATCTGCGCTCCCAGAATGTCGTTGCAGAGCAGGTTGACCCCGGTTACTTTTGCCCCGAGAATGTCGAAAAATACATGAAACAATTCGCGTTCCCCCACTCAAACCCAAATACCTATACCCTCACTGTACCCTATAAATCCCTCCCCGCGGACAGGTCATTTTCGTACTCAAATCGGCTGAGGATCAGGTATTTGCGAGTAAAAATATTCGCGTGAGCCAACCCCCAAACTCAAAGTCAGGCAGGTTAGACTACCCATGCAGCACCCATCCCAACCTCTTCCATTAACGGTCATCATCGGCGCTCAATGGGGCGATGAAGGCAAAGGCAAAATCACCAATTATTTTGCTGAAAATGTCGATTTCGTCGTCCGCTTTCAGGGCGGAAATAATGCGGGTCATACCATCAACCTCGATGGCGAAATTTTCAAATTTCACCTTCTGCCCAGCGGCATCGTTTTCCCGAAACCCGTTGCCGTAATCGGGAATGGCGTCGTGGTAAATCCCGGCGTGCTTATCAAGGAATTGGAATCGTTGCGCGGTCGTGGCATCACGCCCAAACTTCGTATCAGTGAACGCGCTCATGTCATCATGCCGTACCACATCGCCCTGGACGAATGTCTTTCCAGCCATCAGGGGAATCTCGCTGCCGGGAGTACCCGCCGCGGTATTGCGCCGGTTTATGCCGACAAAATGTATCGTCAGGGCATCCGCATGGGGGATCTGCTGGAACCGGAAATGTTTCGGGAAAAATTGATAAAAGGCTACGGATTTAACAGGGATCTGATTACGAAAGTATTCGCAGCCCAATTCGATCTCTCATTGGAATCAATTCTCACAGAATACCTCGCTTATGGTCAGGAACTGGCCGAGTACATTGGCGATACTGAGGTGGAACTTTATCGCGCCTGGAAAGCTGGGAAAGCCATTCTCTTTGAAGGGGCTCAAGGCATGTCCCTGGACGTTGATCATGGCCTTTATCCGCATACAACCAGTGCCACAACAATCGCCGGACACATTGGCGCTGGAGCCGGCGTCGGATTTAATTCCTCGCGTCAGGTGATTGGCGTGACGAAAGCTTATGTCACACGCGTCGGAATAAGCCCTTTTGTCACCGAAATTGACGATGAATTGGCAAAAACACTCCGGGACAAGGGTGATGAATATGGCACAACAACCGGCCGGCCACGACGAATCGGTTTTCTCGACCTGGTTCAGCTACGACAGGCTGTGCGTGTCAATGGCATGACTGACATTGCGCTCACCAAGCTTGATACGCTGTCCGGGTGTCCTGACATCAAAGTTTGCGTGGCTTACGAAATTGACGGTAAGCGCATTGAGGAAATGCCAGCCAGCCTCACGGCGATGCGCAAGGCCATTCCCATTTACGAATCGCTTCAAGGTTGGCCGGATATGAGTGAAGCGGAGGCTGCCAATTATTGCAAAGCAGGTTTCAATGCCCTCCCGGCAGCACTTCAAAATTATATCGCCTTTATCGAAAAAAATGTGGAATGCCAGGTCACCATAATTTCACTTGGACCAGGGAGGAACCAAACCATCCTCCGGCAGGCGCATTAACAATGGCGTTCACGAATGAGATCCTTGATTTCGCGAGTCAGGACGCGACCGGGTTAAAAAAACTCCTCCAGGATTACCGGATTGCCCTCACCCCGGAAGAAGCCTTAAAAATTCAAAATGAGTTTTTGAAACGCGCACCATCCCTGGCGGAAGCAATTCTGTTTTCAATCGAAGGTTCTGAACACTGCTCTTACAAATCCAGTCGGCCGTATCTCAAACAATTTATTACCGACGGTCCACATGTAATTTTGGGTGCCAAAGAAGACGCAGGAATCGTCGCTGTTACCACTGATAAAACCGGTGCCCGATATGGCATTGTGATGAGTCACGAATCACATAACCATCCCAGTCAGATCGTCCCTTACGAAGGTGCCGCAACCGGGATTGGTGGTAATGTTCGTGATGTCGCCTGCATGGGTGCGGAGGTGATTGCCGTTGCGGACGGATTGCGGTTTGGTGACATCAACCGACCCAAAACCAAATGGATTCAGGAAGGTGTCGTTGCCGGAATCGCCGGTTATGGAAACCCCATTGGTGTTCCGAATATTGCCGGAGATGTCTATTACGACGCCGGGTATAATGATAATTGTCTGGTAACCGTGGTGACATTGGGAACGGTGCGTGAATCGGACATCATTCACTCTTTTGCGCCGAAAAATGCGGATGGGCACGATCTAATTTTAATTGGTAAACCCACGGACAATAGCGGTTTCGGTGGCGCCAGCTTCGCCTCATTCGAGCTGGATGAAGCGGAAAAAGATCAGAATAAAGGTGCTGTCCAGGAACCCAACGCTTTCCTGAAACGGCACATTTTAAAAGCGACCTATGGCCTGTTCGAGTTATTGAAACAGAATGGTGATATTAATCGGGTTGGATTCAAAGATTTAGGCGCCGGCGGCGTTGCCTGCGCCAGTGTTGAAATGGCCGAAACAGCAGGATACGGTGCCGATGTTGACATTGACGCCATCCACACCAGCATGCCTGAGCTTCATCCATCCGTCATCCTCTGCGCCGAAACCCAGGAACGATTCATGTGGGTGAGTCCGCCGGATTTGACGCCCTTCATTCTGGACCATTACAATGTGACCTTTGATTTGCCTACCATCAGCGTCGGCGCAAAAGCCAGCAAGATCGGAAAAATTCGAGCCGACGGCCAGTTTGTCGTCCGCAAAGGTTCAACCGAAATTGTGAATGCGCCGGCCGTAGAGGTGACCAAAGGCTTTTTGTACAATCGTCCGGTTCAAAAGCCCAAAATGAGTTTTTCTGAACCGGATTTTCCTGAGCCGACGGATTACAACGCCATCTTGTTGAAAATCCTGGCTCATGAAAATGTCGCTTCCCGGGAAGTCATTTTTGAAACGTACGACAAGACGGTTCAGGGTCGCACCACCATTGAAGCGGGACGCGGTGATGCCGGATTGATGCAACCCTTTAATTCTGATGATTATCCGGAAGAGATTCGCAAAACCGGAATTGCCCTCACCACCGATCAAAATCCCAGTTATGGTAAGATTGACCCGTATTGGGGCGGTGTCAATGCGGTGGTGGAATCGTTGCGAAATGTCGCCGCAGTGGGAGCAAAACCGGAGGCAATCACGGATTGTCTCTGCTTCGGAAATCCTGAAAAACCGGAACAGATGTGGGCATTTGTTCAGGGGACTCTCGGCGTGGCGGAAGCGTGTAAAAGCTTTTATCTCCATCATCACATGGATACGCCACTGCCAATTATCGCTGGAAATGTCTCATTTTATAATGAGTCGAAAGGGACCGCAATTCCACCCAGTCCCATCATCAGTTGTCTGGGAAGTATGCCCGATGTCGGCTGTGCGGTGGACCTGTCATTCAAAAAACCAGGTAACTGGGTTTTGATGGTGGGGGAGCGCAAAGATGAGTGCGGTGGCAGTATTTATTACGCCCTGCAATCGGAATTGGGTGAAAATGTCCCGCACCCCATTATTTCAGAGGTGGAGCGTGAGATCAATTCCGTAACGGATGCCATTCAGGCGGGCTTGGTGACGAGCTGCCATGATATTTCTGAAGGTGGAATCGCCACCGCCCTGGCTGAGATGACATTTCATAACGGAATCGGTTGCAGTGTGCTTGTACCCGGCGACCCCCGGGCAGACAAAAAACTGTTTGGTGAAACCGGTGGTTTTGTTCTTGAGGTAACGCCTGGAAATCTGGCTGGCGTTCTGGAAATTTTCAAACATCGTGATGTGGTGATTCACCAGATCGGCAAAACATCAGAATCCGGGCTGCTGGAGATTGATAACTGCATTAAAATTTCGGTGACACAGGCACGAGAACGATGGACTAACGGTTTGCGGGAGAAATTAGCGTGAGCATTGATTACAAAAGCGCCGGTGTCAATATTGATGCAGGTAACGAAGTCGTAAACCGCATCAAAAACAAAGTGAAGATGACATTTTCGCCAGCCGTTTTAACTGGAATCGGCAGTTTTGGCTCCTTTTTCGATCTGTCTGACATTGTCCGTGATTACCGCAATCCGGTTCTGGTCCAGAGCATAGATGGCGTTGGGACCAAGATGATTGTGGCGCGCATGATGCAGAAATTTGACACCATTGGCTACGACCTGGTGAGTGCGTGTGTGAATGACATTATCGTTCATGGCGCTAAACCACTGACCTTTTTGGACTATGTCGCCAATGACAAATTGAACCCAGACATCGTGGAAAAAATTGTGGGTGGCATGGCCGAAGCTTGCGCAGCCATTGGGGTGGCGTTGGTGGGCGGTGAGACGGCAGAAATGCCCAGCACTTACTTGCCCGGTGAACACGATCTCGTGGGTGTCGTCACGGGTGTTGTTGAGAAAGAGCACATTATCAACGGCGCGACCATTCAGCCCGGTGACGTGGTGATTGGCGTAAATTCAAGCGGGCTGCACACCAATGGCTATTCATTGGCTCGAAAGCTTTTCTTCGAAGTTGGTCAATTCCAGGCAGACGAATTTCATCCCGAGTTAGGTATGACGGTGGGTGAAGCATTGCTCACACCCCATTTGAATTATACAAAGTTGGTCTTGGAAGCTTTAAATGCGGATATACCCATCAAAGGGATGGCGCACATCACTGGCGGTGGCATTCCGGAAAACCTACCCCGGATTTTACCGGATAACACTGCAGCTTGGATTGATTCAAAAAGTTGGCCGGTTCCGGCGATTTTCAAGGTCATGCAGCAATTGGGCGAAATTCCCCATCTTGAAATGTACCGAACCTTCAACATGGGCATCGGGTTGGTTTTTGTAGTCCCGAAAAACGCAGTCGATTTGCTTCGAGATTTTATCAGTAGCCGGAGCGATCTGAAATCATACACGCTTGGAACCATTCTGGAAGGGCACCCTGGTGTTAATTTATCCTAGGCACTCCAAGATCAGAACTTCCATACACTTAAAACTCATTGCGTCTATGCGAAATTTCCCACAGGTTAGAATTTCAAAATGAAAAAAATTGCAGTCATCCAGTTCCCCGGTAGTAATTGTGAGCGCGAATCCATGCTAGCGCTGAAGCGCAATGGACTGGATCCGATACCCTTTCTGTGGAATCAGAATTATCAAAGTTTGGCCGCTTGTGATGGGTTTTTCATCGTGGGCGGATTCAGCTACGAGGACCGTTCCCGGGCCGGCGTCATCGCCTCCCTCGATCCGCTGATTCAGGTTCTCAAGCGCGAAAGTGAAAAGGGTAAGCCCGTCCTGGGAATTTGCAACGGTGCTCAGGTCTTGGTTGAGACTGGTATGGTGCCGGGTTTGGAAAATTACCGCCTGGCCATGGCGTTGGATGCGAATCGCCGCATGAGTGATGGTGAGGTCGTTGGAACCGGCTTCTACAACGGCTGGGTGAATGTGAAAATGACGGCTAACACGCGCCGCTCAGCCTTCACCAGTGCATTTGAAACAGGTGAAGTGATGAATATCCCGGTGGCTCATGCCGAAGGACGATTTGTCGTGCCGCCAACGCTATTATCCCAACTCAAAGCCAATGACCAACTGCTGTTCAGATATGTGGATGAAACGGGTGAGGCAGATCCAAATTTTCCGGTTAATCCCAATGGTTCAGTTGAAAATCTGGCAGCGGTGTGTAATCCCCCCGGAAATGTAATGGCCATGATGCCACATCCGGAACGCACGACGAATGGTGACAAGATTTTTTCCAGTCTCAGGGAATATTTACACACACCGTTTGCCAATATTAATTCTGGTGAACTTCATTTCGAGCCATCAATCCCACCATTTTCAGACTATGAGGTGCCGGAAGGTGCGGAGACATTCCTGGTGGATTTGATCATCACTGACAAGGAGGCGGTTTCGGTGGAACAGGCGTTGGCCGGTCTTGGACATCAGGTGAAAGTCAAACGCCAGACACACTGGGAGCTTGGGTTCAGTGAGGCACCATCAGAATCTGATCGAAAGTCACTGTTGGATTCTGGCGAGTTATTCAATTCCAATAAAGAAAAATTGGCGTTGTCAGTACAGTCGGCTGGGAATGTTTTCCAGATTCTGGTACGGCATAAAGAGGGGGCGGTTGGGCAACAAAAATTAAAAGCATTGCAGGAATGGTTTGGGATAAAGGGGTTACGTCAGGTCAGGCGCGGAATATTGTGGACACTGGAAATTGCCGGTGATAATCCGACTCAAACCTTACAGGCCATCCTGAACACGCATATATTGTACAATCCGTATGCGCATGAGTGTTGCTGGTATCGGAGATAGAGACAGAGGAAAGAGGAAAGAAGTTTGAAGGTTGAAGAATGAAGAATGAAGGTTGAATGTCAAATGTCTTATGTCCAATGAAAGTCCAATGTCCACCATCCACAAGGAGTTTCGATGCCTATCTATAAATCACTGATCCAAGATCAACTGAGTCATTGTCTGGAAAAAACGGACCTTGGAATGGGTGAGCGAATTCAGGGTAAGGTCCGTGATAGCTATATTTTGCCAGACAAAATGGTGTTCGTTACCACCGATCGTCAGAGTGCATTTGATCGCGTGCTGGCTTCCATCCCGTTCAAGGGTCAGGTATTAAATCAGACCAGTGCCTGGTGGTTTGACCGCACCCGGCACATAATTCCCAACCATGTATTAAGCATCCCTGACCCTAATGTTACCGTTGGTAAGCGCTGCGAGGTGTTTCCCGTCGAATTTGTCATGCGAGGTTATATCACAGGGTCTACCAGCACCTCCTTGTGGACGGTCTATAAGAATGGCGACCGGAATTATTGTGGAAATGCACTCCCGGAAGGGCTGGTGAAAAATCAAAAACTCGAAAAAAATCTCATCACACCCACCACCAAAGACGCAGTTCATGATCGACCCATCTCGCCGGAGGAAATTGTATCCGAAGGCTGGATGAGCCGGGAAGATTGGGATTATGCCAGTCTGAAGGCAGAAGAATTGTTTGAGTATGGCCAGAAAATCGCTCAAAAACACGGACTGATTTTGGTAGACACCAAGTACGAAATGGGGAAAGATGAGAATGGCGTGATCACGCTGATTGATGAAATTCATACCCCGGATTCAAGTCGGTACTGGATCGCCGAAAGCTACGATGAACGGTTCGCGGCCGGTGAAGAGCCACAGAATATTGACAAGGAATTCTTGCGATTATGGTTTAAGGACCACTGTGATCCGTATAATGACGCGGTCTTACCGCCAGCGCCGGATGAGTTGGTGGTGGAATTATCACGACGGTATATTCAGCTTTATGAAATGATCACCGGCGAATCGTTCCAATTTCCGAACCCCGCCATCCCAATCGAAGAACGCATTCGACATAATTTGACAGGATTATCATCATGAAAGCAGTCATTATTATGGGCTCCACCAGTGATGCTCCCCACGCGAAAAAGATCACCGATAAATTGACTGAACATGGGATTCCCTTCGAGGAACATGTCGCCTCAGCTCACAAGCAACCGCTGAAGGTGCTGGAAATTTTGCATGCGAACGAAGGGCAAAAAGCGCTGGTTTACGTGACCATTGCCGGCCGCTCCAACGCGCTCAGCGGGTTTGTCGCTGCCAACTCCGGGTTTCCAACCATTGCCTGCCCACCCTTTGCGGACAAAGTCGATATGATGGTGAATATTCACTCCACACTGCAAATGCCCAGCAACGCGCCGGTTCTCACGGTTCTGGATCCCGGTAATGCCGCCCTGGCGGTCAAGCGCATTTTGGATATAGCAACCTGATGCTCAATACTTTGAATGCCATATCGCCTATTGACGGCCGCTACCGCGACGAAGTTGCATCAATGGCAAGTTTCTTTTCGGAAGCGGCACTCTTGCGGTATCGGCTGAAGATCGAAATCGAATATCTTATCGCGCTGAGCCGGGAACCCGGTGTCTCTGAATTACCTGAATTCGACGATGCGACTCAAAAAAATCTGCGTGAACTCTACGCATCCTTTTCAGAGGATGATGCCGCCGAAATCAAGCAGATCGAAGCCACGACTCGGCATGATGTCAAGGCGGTAGAGTATTTTTTGAAAGACCGCTTAGGACGAATTTCTATTGCTATCAATTCCGAATGGATCCACTTCGCGCTGACCTCCGAGGATGTGAATAATCTGTCTTATAGTTTGATGTGGCAGGAGGCGATACAGCAAGTCTATCTGCCGGAATTACAAATGGTTACGGAAACGCTGAGACAGTTGGCACACCAAGCAGCAGACACCGCTTTATTAGCCCTGACCCACGGTCAGCCGGCAACTCCAACCACATTGGGTAAGGAGATCACGGTCTTTGTAGCGCGCCTGGTCCGTCAGACAGAGTTATTGAAATCACATCGGTTGATGGGAAAATTGGCGGGCGCTTCCGGTACCTGGGGTGCCCATCAGGTCGCCTATCCGAATGTGAACTGGCCAGC
>MNWS01000010.1:3597-9299 GCA_001872685.1 Fidelibacterota bacterium CG1_02_48_14 | reverse complement strand
TTGGATGTGAACCTCATTGTCACCCAAATCGAAAGTCACGATAGTCTGGCTGAGAGTTTTCACAATCTGATTCGCATCAACAATATTCTTATCGACTTATGTCAGGATATGTGGCTCTATATCAGCCGTGAAATATTCCAGCAGAAAGCCAAACCCGGCGAAGTCGGTTCCAGCACCATGCCCCACAAAATCAATCCCATTCAGTTCGAAAATGCCGAAGGAAACCTGAAACTCGCCAATGCCTACCTGGATTTCCTGGCCCAGAAACTTCCGGTTTCGCGATGGCAACGCGATCTCACGGACAGTACAATCCTGCGCAATCAGGGAATGCCACTGGCGCACAGCTTATTGGCATTGAAAAATATTCTGAAGGGCTTGGAGCGCGTTTCGGTAAATCACTCCAAACTTGAGGACGAGCTCACGAAACATTGGGAAGTGCTGGCAGAGGCCATTCAGACTGTGCTCCGGAAAAATGGACATCCCAATCCCTACGAAGCCCTGAAGGAATTGACCCGGGGCCAGACGATTAACGCTGAATCAATTCGGAATTTTGTTCTCAGTCTGGAATTACCCGATGTTGAGAAGGAGACGCTGTTGAAGTTGAGTCCGGAAAATTACACCGGGTTAGCCGGGAAAATCGCCAGGGGAGAGCTGCATTAATGTGCGGAATCGTGGGAATTAAGGCGAATGGTCCCGTTTCGACGGAAATTTACGACAGTCTCATTCACCTCCAGCATCGGGGACAGGATGCCGCCGGGATTATGACGTACGATGAGCGCATGCATGCCACCAAAGGCAACGGGTTTGTGCGGGATATATTTAATGATCACAACATGTTGCGCTTGTCTGGAAATACGGGCATCGGACACACGCGGTACCCGACACACGGTGGATTCAGCCACGAAGAAGTTCAGCCATTTTGGACAGAAGTGCCCTACGGAATCGCCCTGGCGCATAATGGTAACCTGGTGAATTATAGAGCGTTAGCTGAGGAAATTACCGGTCGGCAAAAGCGTTACCTCAACACCCAAAGCGACACGGAAGTTTTGCTCTACCTCTTTTCGGAGGCATTGGGAAAAAGCGATCCGGTTGATGCCAACGGCGGCTTTTTTGAGAGCGTTTGCAAGGCAGTTGAACATGTTTTCGAGCGTGCCTCCGGCGCCTATTCCGTCGTGTCGTCCATCGTGGGTAAAGGTTTGGTGGTGTTTCGTGATCCGAACGGCATCCGGCCACTAGCCAAAGGGATCCGGCACAATCCGGATGGTACCCTTGACTATATATTTTCCTCCGAAACCACCATGTTTTACGCCTTGGGATATGAATTGGCGGGCAATGTTCTGCCCGGCGAAGTGATTTTCGTTTCGGAATCGGGTAAGTATTACTCACGACGGGTAAAAACCGTCCAGTTCACACCCTGCATCTTTGAGTATGTCTATTTTTCCCGGCCGGATACCATGATGAACGATGTGAGCGTCTATCGCTCGCGTTTACGCATGGGACAGAATCTGGCTGAAGCGTGGTTAAAAAAGCACCCGGATGTTGTCCCGGATATTGTCATTCCAGCACCTTCCACCGCCAATACGGCAGCGCTATCCATGGCGCATAAACTGGGTGTGCGGTATTCAGAAGGTTTGTACAAAAACCCGTTCATCGGCCGGACATTTATCATGCCCGGTCAGCAACAGCGTAAAAAATCTGTGCGTTATAAACTGGTCCCCCAGGAGATTGAGATTCGTGACAAGAAGGTCATGATCGTTGATGACAGCATCGTCCGGGGCACGACCAGCAAGGAAATTGTCAAGATGGTACGGGAATTCGGTGCGAAGGAGGTATACTTCGTCTCAGCCTGTCCGCCGGTGAAGTTTCCCTGTTTTTATGGTGTTGATATGCCCACCAAGTCTGAACTGATCGCCTCCAGTCAGGATGAATCAGCCATTGAGCAGTTCATCGGTGTTGACATCCTCATGTATCAGGAAATCAGTGACTTACAGGAAGCGGTGATGCGTAAGGGCAATCACCATATTGACCGCCCCTGCATGGCTTGCCTCGACGGCAATTACATCACGCAGGATGTGGATGATGACAAAATGTATGAGATGGAAATCATGCGTGAGAAGCACCGTAACGGAGATGATTTATGGCAGTGGTCGAAAAAGTCCTGATCATCGGTTCCGGTGCCCGGGAACACGCCATTGCCCGGGCATTGCAGCGCTCGCCCCAAAATCCACAACTCTACGGATTAGGCACCAATCGTAACCCTGGTCTGCTGGCATCATGTTCCCAATTTGAAATTGGGGACATAAATGACCCTGATTTCGTCTTGAATTTTGCCAAGGAAAACGGGATTACCCTGGCCATTATCGGACCTGAAGCGCCCCTGGCTGCAGGAGTCGCCGATGCATTGTGGGAAGCCGATTTCCCCACGGTAGGACCGCGTCAGGATCTGGCGCAAATTGAGACCAGTAAGGCTTTCGCGCGACAATTACTCACCGATTATCACATTCCGGCGTGTCCAAAATTTCAAGTCTTTCAGACATTGGAGGGCGTGTCAGAATTTCTGTCCGAGCTGGGCGAATATTATGTTGTGAAAGCCGATGGCTTGACGGGTGGCAAGGGTGTCAAGGTCGCCGGTGATCATTTGCATTCACACCAGGAAGCCCTGACCTACGCGGGTGAATTGCTGGCTGAAGCGGGACAGTTTGTGGTTGAGGAAAAACTGATTGGTGAGGAATTTTCTCTCATGAGTTTTACAGATGGCCGGACGTTGAGACACATGCCGCCGGTGCAGGATCATAAACGCGCTTACGAAGGTGACACCGGCCCCAACACGGGCGGGATGGGGAGTTATTCCTGTGCAAATGGTCAACTGCCGTTCCTGAGTTCGTCTGACATTGACGAAGCCCGGCGTTTCAATGTTGACACCATTTCGGCATTGAAGAGGGAGTTTGGGCAGCCCTATCAGGGGATTTTATACGGAGGTTTCATCGCTACAGCCCAGGGTGTGAAATTAATCGAGTACAACGCCCGCTTTGGCGACCCTGAAGCAATGAATGTTCTGGCACTTTTGGAAACTGACTTCCTGGAGATTTGTCAGGCGATTGTCGGTCAGACTTTACATGAGACCATCGTTCAGTTTGGAAGGCAGGCGACGGTTTGTAAGTACGCGGTGCCGGAAGGCTACCCGAACCACCCGGTAAAGGGCCAATTAATTGATATTTCAAGACTTAGTTCCACGGGCCAACTCTATTTTGGGTCGGTAGAAAAAACCGATGGTGAAAATTTGAAGGAAATCGGCTCTCGTACTCTGGCAGTTGTTGGCATTGCTGATGATCTGGAAATGGCGGAAGCTCAGGCTGAAAAATTAATTTCACAGGTGAGCGGACCGCTTTTCCATCGGAAGGATATTGGGACTGCGGAGCTGGTCCAACGCCGGATTAACCATATGCGGGAATTGCGTCCAAATGACTGAGTCACCCTTGAAAATGGGTATTCTGGGCTCCACCAAAGGAACTGATTTGGCTGCGATTTTCCAGGCAATTGATAGAGGTGAGCTGAATGCCTCGGTGGAGATCGTCATCAGTAACAAACGCGGAGCTTTCATCCTTGAGCGGGCTAAAAAACGCGGTATTCCGACAAGGTTTATCGGTACGAAAGACAAATCTCGTGAAGAATTCGATCGTGAAGTTACAGCGACACTCGCGTCCGCCCAGGTTGAGCTGATATTGCTCATCGGTTTTATGCGAATACTTTCGGCGGAATTCTGTAGTCGCTGGAAAAATCGCATATTGAATGTACATCCATCACTATTACCGGCTTTTGCTGGTGGCATTAATCTGGATGTCCATCAGGCTGTTCTGGATTCCGGCGTTCAGGAGACGGGCTGCACGATCCACTTTGTTACGGCTGAAGTGGACGACGGTCCGATCGTCATTCAAAAACGGTGCAAAGTCGATTCGAATGAGACAGCCGATTCATTGAAGTCGAAGGTACAGAATTTAGAAGGTCAGGCTTTCGTTGAAGCCATCCAAAAATATCAAAAACACGAACTCGATCACTTTTTTCGTTAATTCAATTGAACAGGAGAATCATGCATACGGCAGCCATCAGCATTAAGCGTGCTTTGGTGTCGGTCTCAGACAAGACTGGCATTGTGGAATTGGGACAGGCACTTGCCAATCATGGTGTTGAGATTATTTCAACCGGTGGAACCGCAAAAACCCTCAGTGAAGCCGGCGTGAAAGTTACCAGCATCAGTGATGTGACCGGATTCCCGGAGATTATGGATGGACGGGTGAAGACGCTGCATCCAAAAGTTCATGGTGGTATTCTGGGGCTGCGGGATGTGCATGCTGACGTGGCGCATGAACAGGAGATGGAGTGGATAGACCTGGTGGTGTGCAATCTCTACCCTTTTGCGGCAACGATCCAGAATCCGGATGTCACGATTGATGAAGCACTGGAAAATATTGACATTGGTGGACCGTCCATGATCCGAAGCGCCGCCAAAAATGTTGGCTGGGTTGGGGTTGTGGTTGATCCGGATGATTATGCTATCGTGATGGCTGAATTACACGACGACGATGGTCTCAGTTTTAGCACACGGAAGCGGTTGTCGGCGAAAGCCTATGCCCATACGGCGGCTTATGACACAGTGATCGCCAATTACTTCAATTCGGATGAATTTCCCAGAGAGCAGAGCTTAACCTTTAAAATGGAAACGATTTTGCGGTACGGTGAAAATCCACATCAAATGGCCGCCGTTTATCACTCGCCGATCAAAAGTGGAAGTGTCAATATTTTGGATGCCAAAATCCATCAGGGGAAACAGCTATCCTATAACAATATTGGCGATGCTGATGCGGCATTAGCCTGTTTACAGGAATTTACAGAGCCTGCTTGCGTAGTGGTTAAACACGCCAATCCGTGTGGCGTGGCGGTTGGGAGTGATATTACTGAAGTTTACCGTCGCGCATTTGCCGCAGATTCCCTTTCAGCATTTGGGGGCGTCATCGCGCTGAACCGAACCTGCACATCAAGTGTGGCGGAGGAGATCAGCAAAGTGTTCGTAGAGATCGTACTGGCACCGGATTATGAGCCAGCCGCGTTAGAAATTTTGGCTAAGAAGAAGAATATGCGGGTGTTGGCGCTGGGTGAAATTAGCGGTCGTCAACCGAGGCATGAGTACAAAATTGTAGCGGGTGGCATGTTGGTTCAGGACCGGGATGTTTTAGAGCTAAAAGCTGAGGATTTGAAAATTGTAACAGAGACCAAGCCAGATCTGAACACAATCAATGAGTTACTATTTGCCTGGAGAGTGACCAAGCATGTCAAGTCAAACGCCATTCTTCTGGCGCGGGAAAATACGACGGTGGGAATCGGCATGGGGCAGGTGAGTCGGGTGGATGCCACGGAGATTGCAGTGCGCAAGGCTGGCGAATCCATACAGGGCTCGGTACTGGCTTCGGATGCGTTTTTCCCTTTTAGGGACAGCATTGATAAGCTGGCAGGAACCGGTGTGAAGGCGATCATTCAGCCGGGTGGGTCAATTCGTGACGAGGAGGTCATTCAGGCTTGTAATGAACACGGCATTGCCATGGTGTTCACGGGAGTGCGGTCGTTTAAACATGGCTAGAAAGACATTTCACCGTCCCAAGGGGACCCCCGTGGGGCAAAAGCGCAAAGAAGGCCGCAAAGATCACAAA
>MNWS01000010.1:0-3558 GCA_001872685.1 Fidelibacterota bacterium CG1_02_48_14 | reverse complement strand
AGATAGAAAACCCCCAAATGTCTTCCTGAGCTTTGCCTGTTCGGCTCTCGACGGATCGAAGGACATTTGGGGATGTTTATTTAGAGCAGATTTTTCTCGCTATGTGCTGATAACCGGAGTGAGTGACTGCTGAAATATTTAGCTTATCTTCACTCGTTCCTCTTCAACATCCGAAACTTCTGGCGAAAAAAGTTTATCCCGAATCAACCAGGGTAAATAATAAATCAGAAACGAAATGAGTCCGACCCCTTCCAGACTTAAAACATACCAGGGCCAGGGACCGAGGAAGTCGATGATTGACCCATTAACCGGTTTATAACAGATAAAAAGATAATTGCCCCCCACCAGCCAGTTAAATCCGGCGATGAAGATCAGATAAACATTGGTGATTCCGAAAACTTTCCAGACCGACTTGAGTTGAGGGCGGTACCCGTGGACAAAAGTCATGTAAAGCACAGCGAGGATGATCAGTCCATGGCTAACAAAAAATTGGAAATAGCGAAAGTGCGGAAATCCATAAATACCAATATCCGGTGTGAGTAGTGCCTGGATCGCACCTCCCAAACCCCAGAAATAGTTGATTTCAAACAACAGGTAATTCCTGTTTAACAGCATAATGGCACTCAAGATGACGCTGACTCCGCATAAATGGAGTGGGAGTGAGGTCGCAGGTGTCCAGGTATGGTTCACCAAGCGCCAGATGTTTAAGGTTAATTCCTGAAGGATGAGTACTGCTGCTAAAATTGTGCGGCCTTGTAAATCGAACACCCGGTTGGACCTGAGACGATTTCGTTGGCGATAGAGCAAACCGTACATCAGTGCCAGAATTCCGAGAGGAATTAAATGCAGTATCCCAAAAAATTGAAAGGGCGCACCGGAATAGTCGGCGCTAAACAAATTGGGCATCAGTTCCTCCAGCTTCCTACAGAAGAGCTATTGGTTATGTATCGTGCGGAGTCAGAACACAAATTTCCGAAAGGATCGAATTTTTAAGAGAGTCAGGTCATGTCGCCTCAAAATCCACCTCTCTCGACTTATCAAACGGGACCAAAAATTTAGACGGTTATAAAAAAACCAGAACTATCAGAAAACAATGGGAACCGTCACTTTGCAGGGCAGGATACGCCCATATCGGGAATAGGGGACAAATGTCGTGGCTTCCACCGCTGCCAATGCGGCCGGATCCAAATCCGGGTGAACGCCGATCTTGACGGTCGCGGATTCAACCCGACCCAGGGAATTGATCCGTGCGACAACAGTGACGGTACCTGAAATCTGCATTTCTCTGGCCATTTCCGGATACTCAACCTTTTTATACAGGGCTTCCATGCCACCCGACACTTCAGGTGGTTGAATCTTCAAGACAAAATTGGGTCCGGGCGTGAGTTCCGGCGCGAGTTTCGGAAAAATTACCTGCCAGTGTTTTAATTCGTTGGTTCGTTCCCAAAACCGTGTTGCGTTTGAGTCGATCACAGTAAAATGGGTCAGGGCGTGGGTCAGTACTGCTTTTGCCTCGGTCTCAGAACTTGTTTTTAATAAACATTGAGCAAGATAGGCATGAGCTTCGTATTGGAGTCCGGCGGTATCAATCGCGACGAGTGAATCGAATAAGGTTTGTGCAACTTGAAAATCACCGTCCCGGAACGCATAGTATCCGGAGTGAAAAAGGGTATCACATGCCTGTTCATGAGCGATGGCTGCCCGACCCTCTTTTATCATTTTCGTGATCGCGCAACTATTTGTAGACAGGATTCCAACTAACAGCAGGAGTGAGGGAAACCAGACTGCATTTACTTTGAACTTAAATTTTTGCCATTGTGCCATGATCAAATCCAGCCCGTTTATAACCAGCGCCAGGCGATTGAGAGGTATTCGCCGTAAGTTGAGAAAATTTTGGTGTTCAGGTTTTTAAAAAAGCCGCCGGGTGAGCAGCGGCTTTTTTAAAAAAAATCGTCCTGATCAAATGAGGGTTTAAATGACCTTGTAAACCAACAGGCCAATCATGACAATCATCGCTACGAAAATGATCGCGACGCCCATATTGCCTTTTTTAATCTCTTCCCATTCTTCGATGTCACTGGAGAACCAGTCGAAAACTTTAATGGCGATGGCAACACCAATAGAAAATCCGATTGAGGCAGCGATTGCCCAGCCGATTCCCTCACCGTAGCGCAGCCAGATCGATTTGGTAAACATCCCGCCACCCTGTGCGAAAGCTGCGGAAGCCATGAGTAAAAAAGTTACCAGGTAAGCACTCATTTTCTTCATCATCGTGTATCTCCTCTTTTTCGTCTTTAGACTTTATGATGGGTGTCTATTCCGTGATAAGACAATTGTCTGAAAAATAATCAACATCCACCTGACTGGAAAATAATTGTTCACAGCACGCGGCAGGCGCGGCTAGTATTAATTGTTCATTCTCTTTAAAACTCACCTCTGAAATCACCGCGATATAATCCAGGTTGGTTGCATAAGGATAAATGCCGCCCCCCACCGTGAAGGACATGAGAATATCATCCATCTGTGTGGTGCGACGGCTGCGCATTTTGATATACAGGACGCGTCCCCAGCCAGTGACATCCTGAATATCCAAGGATCCGCGCGGGACATCAAAACCTTGTTGCCTGAAAAGATCCTGGGTAATTCCAATCAATTGAAAGTCGGAGACATTTTGAATATCGTCTTCTGCCTGAGTGAAAAACGGAAGCAGTATCAACAGACTGATCATCATCCAACGGGTTCGAGCGGAACGCAATTTCAACTGCCTTGATTTCTTCTGTGGTTCGATTTGTTTTCTTGTCCGGCCATTGCTAACGGCCCGGGCAATGTTACACGCCAATTAAATTATTATCAATCGGTTTTTTAGCTCTCATACGCTGTGACGTAAGAATCTCCGGGCTTGATAATCGTCTCTTCAAAGGTCCTGATGGAGCGCTGCATATTACCAGTCAGGTCATCGCGAATGGATTTAGCTGCCAGCTTAATGGCATTATGAATCGCGCGGGAGGTTGATTTTCCATGACATTTCAGGACCAGCTTATTCAGTCCCAAAATCGGAGCGCCACCATATTCCTGGTAATCCGTTAGTTTTTTCAGACCCCGGATACCACTGGAAAGCATGATGAGTCCCAACTTCCAGATAAATTTTTGTTTGAAGGCCATTTTCCCGAGCCCCATCACTGTCTCGGCCGAGCCCTCTATCGTCTTGATTGCGACGTTCCCCACCAACCCCTCGGTGACGACCACATCGGCAATACCGCGCAACAGGTCATGACCCTCGATGTTTCCAATAAAATTGATATGGGGTAATTCTGAGAGAATCGCATAGGCTTCAGCATATCGCGGACCGCCTTTGTTTGGTTCGGAGCCCATATTGAGTAAAGCCACAGCCGGGTCCTGGATACCCTTAATTTCACTGGCGTAGGATGATCCCATGAGCGCGAAATGGACCAAATTTTCCGGATCAACGAGCACATTCGCGCCGACATCCAGAATTAAGGAGAAAATATCCTTGCGCTTTAATTCGTTCAATGTCGGATAGACGGCTGCCAATGCGGT
>MNWS01000159.1 GCA_001872685.1 Fidelibacterota bacterium CG1_02_48_14 | reverse complement strand
CTGGCCATGCTGAATGATGCCGTGAAAAAAGGTGGTGCGATGGGCTCCCGTTCGGTTGGTGGGATGTCAGGTGCTTTCATTCCGGTGAGTGAAGATCAGGGGATGATCAATGCCGCCCTGGCGGGACATATTACGCTGGAAAAATTGGAAGCGATGACGGCCGTTTGCTCGGTTGGACTGGATATGATTGCAGTTCCCGGGGATACCACAGCGGAGACCTTGTCGGCCATAATTGCTGACGAATGTGCCATTGGTATGATCAACAGTAAAACGACAGCAGTTCGGATCATCCCGGTACCCGGAATGGTGGCGGGAGAAATTGTGCATTACGGTGGTCTGTTAGGTTCGGCACCCATTATGCCGGTAAGCAGACTCAGTGCGAAAGTATTTATTGGACGGGGTGGCCGGATTCAAGCGCCGCTCCAAAGTTTGTCGAATTAATCATCTGGTCAAACCAGCGAGATATTATCAGTATTGAGAAAACGAACCACCCCAAAACAGAGGTGACATTTGACTCAGTCGAAAATTAAAATTGTTATTCAGGCCACGAGTCATCCGGAACGATTTGACCGCATGTTGGAATTGATCAAAGGAATCGTTCACGATGACCAAATTGATTACGTCTACTGTCCGAACCAAAAAGTGCTGGCTGAACAAATCGTCGATGCGGATATAGCCGTATGTTTTTCCATTTCGCCGGATGTTTTCAGTAAAGCTCAAAAACTTTCCTGGCTCCATTTCGGCTCGGATGGTATCGATCACACCTGGTTTTATGGACTTCAGGTGACGGATGTCTTAATCACCCATGCAGAAAATATTACCACAATTCCGGTGGCGGAATCGGTTTTTGGTCTGCTGTTGTACCTGAATAAGCAGTATAGCATGGTTCAGAAATTCCGCCAAACGCGAGAATGGATGCAGTGGCAGATTGCCGCGAACATTCGAATTCTGCATGGGCAGACGCTTGGAATCATCGGAACGGGTCAGATTGGATTGCAGATCGCTAAATTGGCGAAGGCATTCGGGATGCGGACACTGGGTTTGAAAAGGCAGATCACTGAGAAAGATCAACATTTGGCGAATTTCGATCAAATTTTCCCCAAAAGCCGGCTACACCAATTACTCGCCGTTTCAGATTCTGTTGTCCTTGCAATTCCAGCGACGGACGAAACCAATGGAATGTTTGGCAGTCTGGAATTCAAGGCGATGAAACCGAGTGCATATCTGATAAATGTTGCGCGCGGATCCATCGTAAACGAAGCCGCCCTAATCCATGCTCTGGAGTCCAAACAAATTGCCGGCGCTGCCATCGATGTGTACGATACGGAGCCATTACCCCCGGGTTCACCCCTGTTCAAAATTCCCAATCTGTACATGACGCCACACACCGCAGGGAATTATCCTGCCTATGTAGATGCTGCCACAGTAGACTTCGCACAAAAATTAAAGGGCTATTTGTTGGGTCAACCTTTGACGGGAATCATTGATAAATCCCGTGGTTATTAAGGTTTGACAAGCGAAAAGGTGCCCGTTATATTGGCGCGCTTTTGCCCACCTAAGGCAATAGAGCGCTAGCTTTGACAATGAATTTGAGAGGATAAAACCTAGCATGTCTGGTAAATTATGGACCCGTGTATCTTTGGTCGTCTTGCTGATCTTGATTGCAGCATACGTCCTGTATCCCTCCATCAAACACTTTAATCTCACTGATAGTGAGAAAAAGGTACTGATTGAAGAGGGCAAACTTGAAGCTCTTGAGAAGAAAATTATCCATCCCGGATTGGATCTTCAGGGCGGAATGCATGTGGTCTTGGAAGTGGACCTTGAAAAACTACTGAAATCCCGTGTGCGGCAGGGTGGTCTGGACGACAAGATCACCAATCTGATCGAATCTTCGATCAAGGATGCCACTGAGAATGACACTGAATTCTTCTCGGGATTCAAACGCTTGGCAAATGCCAGTGACATTCGTCTGGCACTCTATTTCCCATCCTATGAAAAAGGTCCGAACGATGATGTCGTGGCCGCACTCGAAAAAGATGCGAAGGATGCGGTTGATCGGGCGGAAGAGATTATTCGTAATCGGGTTGACCAGTTCGGTGTCTCTGAGCCCAATATTCAGCGGCAAGGGGAATGGCGTGTCATCGTCGAGTTGGCTGGTGTAACGAACCAGGCTCAGGCGCGTTCATTGATTCAGGCAACCGCATTATTGGAATTTGTCCTCGTTCGCGAGGATTCTCAACTGTTGCAGGATGTCATCAATCGGATTGACAAAGCCTGGGTGGAGATGGACGCTGAAAAGGCCTCCATGACCGGCTCAGACGCCGCAGTGGCTGGAGAAACGTCCGCTGGTGAAGAAGTTTCCATTACTAAAATGGACACCACGGTAGATGAAGTCAGTTCGCTTCAGCAACTGTTAGGCGAAGAGGGCAGCGATTCGCTGAATGTCCAGGGCGCAGGTGACATTAATCGTCCCTTTTCATCGCTCATCAGTGTTGGCAGCAATGTCATCTGGATTCCGAAGAAAAATTTCCGATTGATTCAACGGTATCTTGAAAAACCTGAATTCAAAGAGGCGATTCCATCAGACAGTCGTTTGACCTGGGGTTCGGAAGCCCGAGACATTCAGGGTGATGGCCAGGAATATTACGCCCTTTATCTTTTGAAAAATGAGGCTGAATTGACTGGTGATGTGGTGACGGATGCCAAAGAAGCTATGGGTGGTTTTTCCGGCGCTGAGTTTGTGGTGCATGTAACCATGAATGGTGAAGGCGCTAAAAAATGGGCTGAAATTACGGCTGCCAATATTGACAAGCGGGTAGCGATCGTATTGGATGATCGGGTGCAGATGGCGCCTGTGATTCGTTCGAAAATTTCCGACGGCAGGACTCAGATCGAGGGCTTGGATGATATTACCGAGGCCAAACACATGGCCATCGTCCTTCGGGCGGGTGCTTTGCCAGCTCCAATGCAAATCGAAGAAGAGCGTTCTGTTGGCGCTTCACTCGGTGCTGATTCGGTTCGACAAGGTACGAACGCCGCCATGGTTGGGTTTATCCTGGTCGTCATCTTCATGGCGTTTTATTACCGTGGCTCCGGCTTAATTGCGGACTTCGCATTGGTCCTGAACCTCTTGTTCACAATGGCTATTTTGGCGGGCCTGGGAGCAACTCTCACACTACCGGGAATTGCTGGCTTGATTTTGACCGTTGGAATGTCTGTGGATGCGAATGTGCTGATTTTCGAACGCATCAGAGAGGAAATTCACAAAGGCAAGACTGTTCGTGCCGCCATCGAAGCCGGTTACGGCAAGGCGATCACAACCATTCTGGATGCCAATATTACCACGATTTTAGCGGCATTGGTCTTGTGGCAATTTGGAACCGGAACCGTTAAAGGATTTGCTACCGTGTTATTCTGGGGAATTCTTTCCTCCATGGTGACCGCGATTTTCATTACCCGGACGATCTACAACATAATGACCGAGCGCCATACGCTAACCAAGCTGAGTATTTAAGGAGTCGGTAGCGATGTTACAGTTTATAAAAAATGCACATATTGATTTTGTAGGAAATCGGAAGATTGCTATCACGATTTCAGTCATCCTAATCGCGTTTGGTATCATCAGCGAAATTTTTCGCGGCGGTATCAATTACAGTATTGATTTTGAAGGTGGAACCCTGATTCAGGTTCGATTTACGAACGATGTCCAGGTCAGTCAGGTGCGTGACGCCATGAACACCCTTAACAAGGGTGATGCTGTTATTCAACGATTTGGCGCTGATAACGAGTTTCTGGTTCGTACTCGCAGTGTCGAAAACGAGGAGGCTCAGCTCGAGCAAATCCGTGAAGTTTTTGCCGGGATTAACGGTGAAGCAGGGTACGAGATCAGGCGACTGGAGACGGTGGGTCCGAAAATTGGTAAAGAGCTGCGCGGTGATGCCTTGAGTGCCATTCTGGTAGCCATGATCGGTATCGTCATTTATATCTCGATTCGCTTCCAGTTCATGTATGCCATTGGCGCGATTGTAGCCTTGATCCACGATGTTTTAATCACACTGGGCGCTTTCTCTGAACTCAATATGGAGATCAGCCTCACGGTTATTGCAGCATTCCTGACCATCGTGGGATATTCGTTGAATGATACCATTGTGGTGTATGATCGTATCCGTGAAAATGTGAATACACTCCGGAAGGAGAGTTACAAAGACATTGTGAATATCAGCATCAATGAAACTTTGAACCGAACCCTCATTACCTCCGGCACCACGATGATGGCGGTGGTAACGCTCTGGGCGATTGGTGGCGAAGTGATTCGACCTTTCGCATTTGCGTTGATTATTGGCATTATCGTTGGAACGTATTCATCCATCTTTATCGCCAGCCCGATCCTCATTGCATGGCACGGTCGTTTGGCTAAAAAGAAAAAATAATTTTATCATGCGGGATGATTCACCGCCCGGGTTTTTTGGGGAAAGACCTCGTCTGTTGGCGGGGTCTTTCGTTATCCAGATGGAATAAAATCAATAGAAATGGTCAGGCTGTAAATGCCACCTTCGCAACGCAAACTCATTTTTCTTTACATTCTGGTCGTCGTCATCTGGGGAACCACTTGGATGGCAATCAAGGTCAGTGTAGCCGATCTACCACCGTTTCTCTCAGCTTCCATACGATTTTTTTGCGCAGCCTTCCTGTTGTGGATCATTGCCTCATATCGACACCAAAAAATCACCTGGAGCTCAGGCGCAATTAAGCTCTACATCATGGTAGGTGTGGGAAATTACTTCATCGGTTACGGCTTTACCTATTGGGGCGCGGTCTATATCTACAGCAGCGTCACGGCGATTCTGTGGGCGACAATGCCCTTAATGGTAAGTGTCATCGCCCATAGAATGATTCCGGGTGAACGGTTTTCATTCTGGCGAATTACAGGCATTTTAGTCTCTACCGGCGGCACGATTTTTATCGTCAGCGGGCAGTGGCAGAATCTGGATGTTTCGGCTGTAAAAGGCATTATCCTCGTCATGATCTCCGTTTTTGGTGGCGCGCTGTCCAATGTTTATTACAAGAAGCATGTTGAATCAGAGAGCGCGCTGGTCCTCAACATGGTAGGCATGTTTCTGGGCGCGATATTTCTCCTGGCGGGGTCTGCAATTTCAGAATCCTGGACTGAGGCTCGATTCACGATTCCGGCGATTGGGGCACTCATTTACCTGGCGGTCTTTGGGTCAGCCATCGCCTACACGATTTATTTTTGGATGTTCCGCCATCTTTCGGTGGTGATCATGAGTTACACGACATTTTTCATTCCGATTATCGCCGCTATTGTGGGTTGGTTTGTACTTGGGGAAGCGCTATCCTGGCGCACCATTTTCGGCGGTTTGCTCATCCTCGCCGGTGTCGCTATCGCGGATCATCGCCGGAGTAAAAAGTATTCAGATGTTGTCAATGTCGCAGCCACACCCACATCAGTTTGAGCTGGACATCAATGGTCCGTTTGATTTTCAGCGGGCATTCAAAGATGTAACCCGCGCCCCTTTCCAACTCACCGAACGGGTGAATGTGAACCGGATGACGGGTGTGTTTCCCATTCAGGGCGGCATTGTCGGTGCCAGCATTTCAGCCTCCGGCACGATTGCCAAACCCCATGTGAGCGTCCAATGGGAGTTACTTGAAAACGAGAGCGATCCCGCCTCTGTTCAATCCTATTTCCATGATCTTTTTCAAACCCGGGTTGATTTACGCGATTTTTACGCACACGTCGCTGACGAACCGGTTTTCCAAAAACTCATCCATCAATTCCATGGATTTACCTTTTTGCGGAAGCACTCGTTCTTTGAGGCTATGACCACCGCTATCATTGATCAACAACTCAATGTCGCCTTTGCCACCACACTCCGGGAGCGATTCATTCGGAGTTTTGGTCGAATAATCACATGGCAGGGAGAGGAACATTGGTTATTCCCTCAACCAGAGGACCTGATCGATTTGACACCCGCTGACCTGCGTCCACTACAGTTCAGCCAGCGCAAGGCTGAGTATATTCTGGATTTTGCCAGAGGATTGCGTGAAGGGACCATCCAACCGTCAAAACTCAGCCAACTGGACGACGATTCACTTTTGGATGCTCTCACCAAAATCCGCGGTGTGGGTCGATGGACGGCGGAGTATGTGGGGATGATGGCTTTCGGACGGCTGGATTATCTTCCGGCTGCTGATATTGGATTACAGCGTGCGATACAGCAGTTGTTCCAACTTCCTGAACGACCTACCGAAGCCCAGGTACGGGCACGTGGCGAAGCATGGAAACCCTATCGTGGCTTGGCGACATTCTACCTCTGGCATGCGTCAGAAAGCTGATCAGGTTATTATGATAGCTGAAAGTCCGGTAACACGCCATTTTCAGGATGCCCACATTTTCTTAGTGAATAATTTCCGCTAGCATTACTTTCCACCCGCAATCAGTTATTCACAACCGGCAATTCGACCAGATCAGGTCTTCTGATTTGATCCGGGAAAATTTCCAATTTGATCAGATGGGAAATTCCAATGGCAGCTCGTGACGAATTTAGGGTTTATGGTTATCGGTGGATTGTGCTGGTGGCATATATGGCCATCGTGGCATTGAATCAATTGTTGTGGATTACCTTTGCACCAGTCACCGTCGAAGCGGCGAAGTTTTATGGCGTTTCGGACCTGTATATCGGACTGCTCTCCATGAGTTTCATGATTGTATACATCGTGGTATCCATTCCCGCTTCCTGGGCGATTGATACCTGGGGAATCCGTATCGCGGTGGGAATTGGCGCGGCATTGACCGGCATTTTCGGTTTGATGCGGGGATTGGTCTCGGATAATTATACGCTGGCGATGATCGCCCAGGTTGGGATTGCTGTCGGTCAGCCGTTTATTCTGAATGCCGTAACCACAGTAGCTGCGAGATGGTTTCCCATGCGTGAACGGGCGACGGCAGTGGGGCTTGGTTCGCTGGCGATTTATCTGGGGATATTGGGCGGTGTTGCGTTGACACCCTGGCTCACGATTCAATATGGATTTTCGGAAATGTTGTGGGTGTATGGCGTCGCTTCGATTGGCGCTGCGATCATTTTTTTCGTCTTCGGCAAAGAACGCCCGGCAAGTCCGCCTTGTCCGCCAGAACTGGAAGCACGCTCACTTGTGTTTGATGGCTTGAAACAGATTATGCATCAAAAAGACTTCATTCTTTTGTTGGTCATCTTTTTCGTCGGGCTGGGTGTGTTCAATGCAGTGACCACCTGGATTGAAGATATTCTGCGGCCGCGCGGATTTTCCATCACCCAAGCCGGTGCTGTGGGTGGCATGATGATCGGTGGCGGCATTCTTGGAGCCATAATCTTCCCCCTGCTATCCGACTATTACCGGAAACGCAAACCCTTCATCATTCTGGCGCTAATGGGTGCTACGGTAGGTTTGATGGGTGTTGCGTATGGTCCGGGATTTACAGTTGTATCACTCGGCGCATTTTTACTCGGATTCTCACTCCTGAGTGCTGGCCCCATCGGTTTTCAGTATGGGGCAGAGGCGACTTATCCGACGCCCGAAGGGACTTCCAACGGACTGTTAATACTCATGGGGCAGATTTCCGGGATTATTTTCATCTTCGGGATGGATGCTTTTAAATCACCCAAGACTGGTGACATGACGGCTTCACTCACGGTGTTGATCATTCTGATGGTGCTAAGTGCGTTACTCAGTCTGCGGTTAAAAGAACCGGATACGCTTCTAACAGAAGAGTTGAAAGAGGAGTAAACGAGATTAAGGGATCGGGTGAATCCGTTCTCATAAATATTAGTGATGGGTTTGAAGGAGTCAGAACGAGCGAAGCTCGCCCGGTGTCAAATGTCCAGTGTCTAGTGTCGAATGTCTCTTACAACCGATCCATCGCGGTGAAAACCGCCTCATTCTGAACATAGATTTTCACGCCAAGCTGGTTGGCAGTATTGTTAAGCTGATCTTTCAAGCTATCCATATTCAATGAACTATGGCCGATGTCCACAACCAGGATCATGGTAAACAGATCGCCCATTATTTTCTGGGAAATGTCGAGGATGTTGCAGTGATGCAGTGCCAGTACGGCCGTTACCCCGGCGATGATACCCATTTTATTGTGCCCAAAAATCGAAACGATTACCCGATCAGCCAGGGTGCTGGATTCACCGGTTGGCGTGGATTGAATCTCGATTTCACGAATGGCTTCGTTGGCAGCGGATTTGATCAAATCCGGTGAAGCCTCCGGTCCTAATTTTTGCCGAATGGAGATGACAATATTTCGAATCTGCTCTTCTGAAAGTGGCATAATTAATCCCGTAATTATCGGTTTCTATCGCTCGTCGGACGAACTCGCCCGCATGATCCGCTTGATCAATTCATCATCCGTTTCCAGTGAATCCACAATACCAATCACCGCAGCTTCGATAGCTAACTCAGTCGGATTCGCCGGTTGAATAGCCTTGCGAGCCGCAAAACCATAGGCGCAAATGACATCCTCTCCAACGCCGGCACCCAGGACATCCGCCACGATTACCATGCTTTGTGTGGGTGCTTTATCCAGCTCTTTGGGGTGCACAATGAGAAAACGGAGATTATTGACTTGCGGGACTTTTTTTGTAGACCAGACTGTTCCAACGACGGTTCCCAGAAACATGAAGTATCCTTTTTTAGCGAACCGAATTTAGACGGGCAGTCATGACAATTCAAGGGAAAGGGCTGACCGTGCAAGGATTAACGCGGCCATTTATTGGGGCTTTTTAGTGTGACAAATTGTCTGTTATCCAAGCATTGTTTTTACTCAACAGGACGAGTATATTGGCGTGCTTTGATGGGCATTGCCGAGAAGATATTGAAAATAAAGAGTTTATGGGAAAAATAATTGCGATTGTGAATCAGAAGGGCGGGGTTGGAAAAACCACCACCTCTGTAAATCTGGCTGCGGGTTTGGCTGTTGCCGAACAGCGCACCCTGCTGGTTGATATGGATCCGCAATCAAATGCCACGACCGGTATCGGCATTCATATCAATGGAGAAGAACCCAGTGTCTATCAGGTGATGCTGGGCCAGATGCCGGTTCGCGATGTCATTCAAAAAAGTCAGCTCCCCTTTTTGGACGTGCTACCATCAAACCCCGGATTGGTGGGTGCCGAAGTCGAACTGATTTCCGCTATCGCCCGGGAGCGCATTTTGAAAAACGCCCTGTCCGAATTGGAAGGACGCTACGATTTCATCATCATTGATTGTCCGCCGTCGCTGGGATTGTTGACATTAAACTCACTCACCGCTGCCGATTCGCTGATTATTCCGATTCAATGTGAATACTATGCGCTGGAAGGGTTGGGCCAGTTGCTCAATACCGTGCGCCAGGTTCAGAAATCAGTGAATAAGGCGCTGGTCATCGAAGGTGTGGTCATGACCATGTACGATTCACGCCTGAATCTGAGTAAACAGGTCGTGGAAGAGGTCAAATCCTATTTCAAAGAGCGGGTTTATAAGACATTTATCAGCCGGAATGTCCGTTTGAGCGAAGCACCCAGTTTCGGGAAACCTATTATTTTGTATGATGCCACCTCCACTGGTGCGGTGAATTACATGAACCTGGTGGAGGAAATGCTTGAACGCGCCTGATTCCGGAAGTAAACAGCCGAACAAAAAGCGCCTGGGGCAAGGACTGGCAGCGATCATTCAGTCCTACCAAAGTCCAGAGGATGATTTTGAAAATCGGGCAAATAACAGCATCAACAATATTGCCATTGATCAAATTGTCCCCAATCCCTTTCAACCACGACAGGATTTTGATCCTGAAGCGCTGGCTGAACTTGCGGCATCCATCGCCGCCAAGGGTTTGGTTCAACCCATTACCGTTCGACCGGTTGATGACCATTATGAATTGATTGCCGGTGAACGCCGGTGGCGGGCCGTTAAATCCTTGGGCTGGACCGAAGTCCCGGCCTATTTGCTGGTTGTAAATTCAGATGTCGATATGATGGAATTAGCGCTGATTGAGAATTTACAGCGGGAAAATCTGAATCCGATTGAAGAGGCTGAAGCGTACAGTCTGCTCATCGAGAAGTATGACATCACCCAGGAAAAATTGGGTGAGAGTCTGGGGAAAAACCGCTCCACAGTCACCAACACACTCCGGCTTCTAAAATTACCAGACGAAATTAAACGCAGCCTCCGCATTCTCCAGATCAGTGCCGGCCATGCCCGCTCACTGCTCGGAGTTGAGAGTTCGCAGCAACAGACAAACCTTTGGCGACGCATTATCAAAGAGGGATTGAATGTGCGGGAGACCGAAGCGATGGTCCGGAAAATCGCACAGAAAGGTACTGGTAAGGCAGGCGGGACATTCAGGGCTTCGACAAAAAGTGTTTACGTCCGAAATTTGGAAGAGCGACTTATGACGGTTTTTGGTACACGGGTTCAACTCAAACAGACCAGCGGCAAGAGCAAGGGTCGGATTGAAATCGACTACTATTCTGCAGAGGATCTGGAACGACTGATCGAAATAATAGATCGGTTTGGTATCTAGCCCATGCGCGCAGACAAATACACATTTCTGGTTTTGCCCGATAATCAGGACCCCAGCAGGTCTTACACCTTCTCAACCAAAGCGATACGCCGGGTAATATTTGCCCTGATTACGTTGGTGTTGTTGCTGATATTGTCCGGGTTTTATCTCATTCCCAAAGCATTGCGTTACAACAAGTATGCAACCGAAAACGAGATGCTGTTGAACGAACGCAGTCAGGTGCAGAGTGTCCTGGATGACTATAAGCGCATCAAACAGGTCAATGATTTTATCCGTAAATCACTGGGACCCCAGCTTGATTTGACTGACCCTCCGGATTCGATGATCACAGAATATCCTGTGGCGGGTACTGACGCGAATATTACCCTGCCGGATGGGATGTATCGTGCCACCGGATTACTGGAAAACCTGCCGACCTATCCGCCCATTCGCGGCTTTATCAATGCGCCCTTTCGTGTAAAATCAAAATTTTCCCTGACAGACCATCTGGGCGTTGATTTATCCTCTATTGATGATCGCGTTGTAAAAGCGGCGGCAAAAGGTTTCGTGGTGTTCTCAAACTGGACCTATTACTACGGTAATACAGTGATTATTGATCATCAAAATGGATACCTGACTATATACGCACACAATGAACGCAATCTGGTGGAGCAAAGACAGTTGGTGGATCGTGGTGAGCCCATTGCCATTCTGGGGAATACAGGTCATTCCGCCGGCGCACATTTGCATTTTGAAATTTGGTTGGATGGTGTTCCGGTTGATCCACTCACATTAATCCCGGAGTTCACCGTTTATAACAGAAGTAATTTTCCTGAAGCGATAGAGTAATATTTATGTCAAACAGCCGTATACAAAAAATTGAAACGATCATCGGTCGTGGTAGTCATGTTACCGGTGATATGGATGTTCAGGGTAGTATTCATGTGAATGGCGAAGTCGATGGCAGCGTCCGTGCAACCGGATTCGTGACAGTTTCCGCCACAGGCATCGTCCATGGTGGAATTTCCGGAGAATATGCCATCGTGGGTGGCGTGGTTGAAGGCGATGTTGACGTGAAAGGAAAAGTCGTGCTGAGTAAATACGCCAAGCTGAACGGTGATATTATCTCCAGCCGGCTGATCATCGAAGATGGTGCTGTTTTTGAAGGAAAAAGCACGATGATTCCGACTCCTGAGATCGAATCAAATTCCGATAATCTCTTTTCTACTTCAAATGGCTGAACAAACCCCACAGCCGTCAAATTCTGAAAAATCGAATGATTCTATGCCTAATAATATGTTGGGTGGTGCGTCCACAATTAGCGGCAGTGTCATCGGCATGACGCTGTTGGGATATTATTTGGACCACAAGTTTGGTTGGCAACCCTGGGGTGTCCTTTGTGGCGGCTTATTGGGTGTGGCGATTGGTATGTGGGAACTGTGGAAAATGATGTTCAGCCGGCAGTCTTCCCGTTGAATAACGCGCTCAAAATTTTGGTTCCGGCTATCCTGTTAAATGGATTGACAATTGTGGGTTTAGTCCTCACCGAAAGGTCGGGTTTTGCCATGGCTGTCCTAGCCGGCGCGCTCCTCCCGGTGACCATTTCGACAATCTCATTAGGGCTGTTTTCACAGAAGAAAAATTTGACTTTTAAACAAGCGCAAGCATTTATGTTATATAGCTTTATGGCGAAAATGATCTTGATCGGAGGCTGGGTTGTTTTGATGGCCACAAGTGAGAATGTGCCCCTGATTCCCTTTATCTCATCTTTGCTTATAAACTTTCTTGCGTGGCACATGAGTGAGGCTTATCATATCCGGCCTTTATTGGCAGATGTGGTATCTGAAAATATGGAGAAATCGTAGATGTCCGCCGGAACAGAGCAGGCTACAAAACCAATCGGGGAGTTGATAATTGAGCATGTCGCTAACAGTGATGTGATCGTTCAATTATCTATCGGTGGATTTGACCTCTCCATTACCAAACATGTCATCATGCTCTGGATCGCCGCCGGTCTGTTGGTGACCGTCGCCATGATTTCCACCCGTCGGTACCGGAGGGGAGACATCACAGCTCCCAGAGGCTTTGTTAATTTTCTTGAGACGATTGTCGCGTGGGTGCGTTCGGCAATCGTCATTCCCAATGTGGGTGCTGGTCACGCCACAACTTACGCCCCCCTGCTGCTCACCTTTTTCTTCCTGATCGTTACCATGAATTTTTTAGGGCTGATCCCCATCTTTAGCTATATCAATCATGGACATGGTGGTACCACCGCCACCGGCAATATCAACCTCACGGCGGCTTTAGCCATCATCACCTTTTTCGCGATCATTGTTGCCGGCGTGAAAGAACACGGTTTTTTTGGTCACTGGAAAAATATTGTGCCTGGCGGAATTCCCTGGCCGGTCATGTTCATTTTAGTGCCCATTGAAATCATGGGCATGTTTGTTCGGCCATTCGCACTCACCATGCGTCTTGCAGCAAATATGACTGCCGGTCACGTGGCCATGCTGGCGATTTTTGCACCCATTTTTATGCTGCATAATGTCTATGTCGGCGTCGGTTCGGTGGTGATGAATGTGGGCATCACATTTCTGGAAATGATCGTCTGCGTCGTGCAGGCATATGTTTTCACACTGCTTTCGGCGGTATTTATCGGGATGTCGATTCACCCGCACCACTAACGAATATTCTGCCTGGTGGGGATGCAGAGAAATTTCACAATCCCCAAGCTCTTTAAAAATTCTGCAGACGATAAAAAAATGACCTGGCGAGGTGACAGACCGCTCAGGCGATGTTTAAACTGAACCTGTCATTGACAATTGAAATGAAACTTACAATCTCTAATTACCAGAGGGAGGTCTTCTAAATGGATTTAGCAATCGCATATCTTGGCGCAGCCATTGGTGTCGGTTTGATTTTGATTGGTGCCGGTTATGGTATCGGTCGTTTGGCCAGTGCCGCCGCTGAAGGAATTGCACGTCAGCCTGAAGCTGCAAGCAGCATCACCGGCGCAGTTAACCTGCCGCTTTTTCTGCTTGAAGGTGTTGCCATTATTGGTGAAGTCGTTGCCCTGCTTATCGTTCTGAAATAACGAATCAAGCGATAACGCATCAACGGACCGACCGGAGGCATCATGGAAAATTTAATGCGTTTTGACACAGGGCTCATGTTCTGGACCTGGGTCACGTTCCTGGTGGTCCTGGTGATTTTGGGAACCAAAGCCTGGAAGCCGATGATGAATGCCCTGGAAAAACGGGAAGCATTTATCAAAGACTCTTTGGCGCAAGCCAACGAAGCGCGTTTGGAAGCAGAGAGAGTTGCCAAAGCCTACGATGAAATGGTAGCCAAGGCGCGTCGGGAAGCACAGGAAATTGTTGCTGCCGGCAAAACCACTGCTGAAAAATTGAAAGCCGATATTCTGGATGAAGCCAAAGCCAAAGCCGACGCATTGTTGGTGCAGGCTGGCCGTCAGATTGATTCGGAGCGCGACAAAGCCATCGCTGAGATTCGCAACCAAATCGTTGATTTATCTCTGTTTGCAGCGGCGAAGGTCATCGGTAAAGCGGTATCCAAAGAGGACAATGAGCGCTTGATTAATGAAACGCTTCAAGAGATTGGGCAGTCCTAAGCATGAATAAAGCGATTAAAAGTCGCCATTACGCTGAGGTGCTGCTCCAACTGGCGGAGAGAGAACATGCCGGCCAAGCGGTTTACGAACAATTCGGACCTTTCGTGTCGACATATCGCCAGATCAGCATCCTGCGGGCAATTTTAATAAGTATGCAGGTGACATCAGGACAGAAACAGCAATTACTCGAGGGAGTTTTTGGTGAAAAACTGCACCCGATTTTACTGGCATTCGTGTTACAACTGGCTCAACGGCGTGATTTGAAACTGCTGCGTTTGATCGCTTCCAAGGCTGAACAACTTTATCGTGAACAGCAAAATTCCGTTAAAGTTGTGGCAACCAGTAGCAGCGAGCTTTCAGAATCTCAGCTCAAACACATCACCAAACAGATTGTTGATGTGTATGGCAAACAGCCCGAATTGGTGACTGTGGTTGATCCAGAAATTATTGGCGGACTGCGTTTGCGCGTTGGCAATGTCGTAATTGATGGTTCCCTGGCAACTCGCCTGGGACAAATAAAAAAGAAATTGATTCAGTCATAAGTAAAGACTGAGGAGAAATATGGAAATCCGCACAGACGAGATTACATCGTTACTTCGCAAAGAGTTGGACCGAATCAATGTGTCCTATGACGTGGCTGAGGTCGGTGAAGTCATTATGGTCGGTGACGGTATCGCCCGTATAAGTGGTTTGGAAAATGTGATGGCCTCTGAGCTCGTCGAACTTCCAAATGGCGTATATGGGATGGCGATGAACCTCGAAGAAGATGAAGTCGGGTTGGTGCTGTTCGGCGACTCCCGCTTGGTCAAAGAAGGGGACTTAGCCAAACGAACCGGCCGCGTAGTAGAGGTTAGCGTTGGTGAATCAGTCCTGGGACGCGTCATCAACCCAATTGGTAAACCCCTGGATGGTAAGGGCGAAATAAAAAATACCGCCTTTTACCCGGTGGAGCGCAAAGCTCTGGGTGTAATTGCCCGTAGTCCTGTGAATCAGCCCTTACAAACCGGGTTGAAGGCCATCGATAGTATGATCCCAATCGGTCGTGGCCAGCGCGAGTTGATTATTGGTGACCGTCAGACGGGTAAAACCGCCGTAGCGCTTGATACCATTATCAATCAAAAATACACGCACCAGACCAATTCGCCGGTCTATTGTATCTATGTTGCCATCGGTCAAAAAGCATCCACTGTCGCCCGTGTGGTGGCTGAGTTGGAAGCCGCCGGCGCTATGGAATACACCACCATCGTTGCCGCCAACGCTTCTGATCCGGCACCGCTGCAATTCATTGCTCCTTACGCTGGTGCATCAATTGGCGAATACTTTCGCGACAATGGCAAACACGCGTTGATCGTTTACGATGATCTTTCCAAGCACGCAGTCGCATACCGCCAAATGTCGCTCTTGCTGCGTCGTCCGCCTGGCCGGGAAGCCTACCCGGGCGATGTGTTTTATCTCCATAGTCGTTTGCTGGAACGCGCTTCCAAATTGAACAACGATCTCGGTGGTGGTTCATTGACCGCACTGCCGATTATTGAAACACAGGCTGGTGATGTGTCAGCTTACATTCCCACGAATGTGATTTCCATTACCGATGGCCAGATTTACCTGGAATCGAGTCTGTTCTACTCAGGTCAACGACCCGCCTTGAATGTAGGTATTTCGGTTTCCCGTGTTGGTGGAAACGCCCAAATTGGCTCCATGAAGAAGATTGCCGGTCGTCTGCGACTTGATTTAGCGCAGTATCGAGAACTGGCAGCTTTCGCGAAATTTGGATCTGACCTGGACAAGTCAACCCAGCAGAGCCTGTCGCGTGGTGAGCGGATGTACGAGATTCTGAAGCAGAAGCAGTATTCGCCAATTGCTGTCGAAAAGCAGATCGCAATCCTGTTTGCCGGTACGCGCGGCTATCTCGATGGAATACCATTGGAGAAAATCCAGGATTTTGAAAAGCAATTTTTGGATTACCTGGATGCCAGTCACAGCGATCTGTTAAAACAGATCATCACGGATGGCAAACTCACCGACGCAGTCGAACAGGGTTTGACCCAATCGGTAACTGAATTTGTAAAAGGGTTTATTGCGTAAATCATGGCGAATTTAAAAGACATTCGCACACGCATTGCTTCGATAAAAAATATCCAGCAAGTGACCAAAGCCATGAAAATGGTGGCGGCTGCGAAGTTGCGTCGATCCCAGTCGAATATGGAGCAGGCCAGACCCTATGCCCGCCGGATAAACGGTGTGCTGAATGATCTCCTCCCGAATATTGATCGTTCCCTGCACCCTTTGCTGGGGGTTCGGAATTTCAAAAAAACCGGGTTTGTGATTTTTACGGCTGATAAGGGCTTGTGTGGAAGTTTCAACACCAATGTCATCAAATTCGCCCATCAGGCTATCGACCAAGTTGGCAAGGATAAATCTGAGCTGATCTGTATCGGTCGCAAAGGTCGTGATTATTTCACCAAGCGTGGATACAATGTTGTGGAGAGCCATGTTGAATTTTGGAATGATCTGAACTTCGGGCATGCCATTCAATTCACAAGCAGCATTACCCAGCGCTATCTGGATGGTGAGTACGATCAGATTATTGTTGTTTTTAATGAATTTAAAAATGTCGCCAGTCAGAACTTAACCCGTCAGCTTTATCTGCCTTTGGTACTTGAAGAGGATGAGGCGGTTGATATTACAGACTACCTCTTTGAGCCTTCCAAGGAAGAGGTGGTTAAGTCGTTGGTTCCCAGGCATTTAACAGTTCAAATGTGGCGATTCCTGTTGGAATCCTATGCGGCGAATATGGCTGCACAGATGACCGCCATGGAAAATGCCACGATCAATGCCGGCGATATGATTTCCCGCCTGCAACTGGAGTACAACAAAGCGCGTCAAGCCTCCATTACCAATGAAATTTTGGAAATTGTCAGCGGCGCTGAAGCATTAAAAGAAAATTCCTAAACGACTGTGGTTCATGATGTTGAAGTTTGAAAACACAGGATTTAATAAAAGGTAACGCAAGTTATGGCGAAGACAGGTAAGGTCGTCCAGATCATGGGTGCTGTGGTAGATGTCCAATTTGAAATGGGAAATCTGCCAGATATCATGAATGCGCTGAACATCAAACATGAGGACGGCTCCGTGCTGGTGCTGGAAGTCGCCCAACATTTGGGTGATGAAGTGGTACGAACCGTGGCTATGGATTCTACCGATGGTTTGAAACGCGGTACAGTCGTAGAAGACACCGGAAGTCCAATTACCGTACCTGTCGGCGAAGAAACCCTGGGTCGTATTTTTAATGTTACGGGCGATATAATTGATGGCAAAGAAACACCGAAATTCAAACGTCGTGACCCCATTCACCGTAGCGCACCACCGCTGGATGAATTGTCACCCAGCACCGAAATTTTGGAAACCGGCATCAAGGTTATTGATCTTCTGGAACCGTACTCCAAAGGTGGCAAGACGGGTCTGTTCGGTGGCGCTGGTGTTGGCAAGACCGTATTGATTCAGGAACTCATCCGCAATATTGCCACCGAGCACGGTGGTTATTCCATTTTTGCCGGAGTCGGTGAGCGTACACGAGAGGGGAATGACCTTTTCCTGGAAATGACGGAGTCTGGCGTTATCAAAAAGACGGCGATGGTATTTGGTCAGATGAATGAACCGCCGGGCGCTCGTTTGCGTGTTGCTCTGGCCGGTTTGACCATGGCTGAGTATTTCCGGGATGAAGAAGGCAAAAATGTGCTGCTCTTCATTGATAACATTTTCCGTTTCACTCAGGCTGGTTCTGAAGTGTCTGCTCTATTAGGTCGGATGCCATCGGCAGTGGGTTATCAGCCAACACTGGCGACAGAAATGGGTGACCTGCAGGAACGCATTACTTCCACCAAGCGCGGCTCCGTAACATCTGTTCAGGCGGTGTACGTCCCGGCTGACGATTTAACCGACCCTGCGCCAGCTACGACATTCGCGCATTTGGATGCGACAACGGTGCTGGATCGTGCGATTTCCGAATTGGGAATTTATCCGGCGGTGGATCCACTGAGTTCAACTTCCCGAATTCTTGATCCCCGGGTCGTTGGCGATCGTCATTATAATGTCGCCAAGAATGTTCAGGAAATTCTTCAGAAGAACAAAGAGCTACAGGACATCATCGCCATTTTGGGTATGGATGAATTAAGCGACGACGACAAGATGACCGTCCAGCGCGCACGACGTATCCAACGTTTCCTGTCACAGCCGTTCTTTGTGGCGGAGGCATTCACAGGTACGGAAGGTCGCTATGTCAGTCTGGAAGATTCAATCTCCGGTTTTGAGGCGATTTTAGCAGGTGAGATGGACGAATATCCGGAACGCGCCTTTCTCTTCACGGGCAGCATCGATGAAGTAGTCGAACAAGCCCGGAAGCTATAGATAGGAATCACGGGAAAATGGCAAAGACATTTCATCTGGAAATTATCACACCAACCCGTGTGTTTGATGAGGGTCAGGTGAACTATTTGCGAGCGCCCAGCACTGATGGATTATTCGGTGTGATGGCCGGGCATGTGAGTGCGATAATCGCGTTGGATGTGGGTGAAATTAAAATTGAGCGTAGTGGTATAACAAAGTTTATGGCCACCAGCGGTGGTTATGCAGAAATCAAAGATGATCAGGTTCAACTTTTGGTTGAGACTGCTGAACAAGCCGAGGATATTGACATTCAGCGCGCTCAGGCTGCTTACGAGCGTGCCAAGGAATCTATCGCTGCCAAGCAGCAGCAGTTGGAAGATGAGCATCGAGATCTTGACGCCCTGGAGCGGGCGCTAAACCGGATGCGGATTGCGAAGCGATCAAAAGCGTAATGAAAATTGATCGAATGCATTTAAAAGCCGCTCCGGAATGGGCGGCTTTTTTTATTTGGTAACCACTTGAATTCGATTTTTGCGGCAGGAATCCCAGGGATTACATTTGCCGCACTTGAGCAAAGGAAGTAGAAGGAAAAATATGCGACTTAAACGGACTCACACTTGTGGCAACCTGACAAATGCCAATATCAATGAAACGGTCACTCTGAATGGTTGGATCGCAACCACACGCGATCATGGCGGTTTGATATTTATTGATTTACGCGACCGATATGGAAAAACTCAGATCACCTTTAATCCCGAAAAAACACCCGGGATTTCAGCCCAGGCAAAGCACTTGGGATTGGAAGATGTCATTGCCGTGCAAGGTGTGGTGATGCCCCGCCCGGAGGGTAATGTGAATCCGGCCATGCCAATGGGTTCAATCGAATTGGAGGTAACGGACCTTGAAATTTTGAGTGAGTCTGCGCCACTGCCCTTCATGGTTTCCAACCGTGAGAGCGGGAGCGAAGAGTTGCGCCTGGAATATCGTTACCTCGAACTAAGAACTGCCGAATTGCAGCGGACACTTACCCTGCGGCACAAGACCTACCAGGCAACGCGCCAGTTTTTGTCCGGGGAAGACTTTATTGAAATAGAAACACCCATTTTAATGAAGTCCACACCGGAAGGCGCCCGGGATTATCTGGTTCCTAGCCGGTTGCACAAGGGCCGATTCTATGCGTTGCCCCAATCACCTCAGACCTACAAACAGTTGCTCATGGTGGGTGGATTTGACCGCTATTTTCAAATTGTAAAATGCTTCCGGGATGAGGATTTGCGCGCTGATCGTCAGCCGGAGTTTACCCAGATTGATATTGAAATGTCCTTTGTGGATCAGGAGGATGTGGTCCAACTGGCGCAAAATCTGACGTGGCATATTTTCAAGCAAGTTCGGAATGAGGAATTGCCGGAAACTTTCCCCCGAATGACCTTTGCTGAGGCTATGGAGACTTATGGCAGTGACAAACCGGATATTCGGTTTGAAATGCCGTTACGTGAGTTCGCGGATTTTGCGATACGAAGCGAGTTTGAGGGATTCAAAACAGCGCTGGCTTCCGGTGGCCGTGTCAAAGGAATTGTCGTAAAAAATGCTGCTGACAAATATTCCCGAAAAATCATTGATGGTCTGACCGAATGGATCAAGACCTATTACGGTGTCAAGGGCTTGGCTTATATGAAGGCCGAGGGAGGTACCCTAACGGGCGGCATCAGCAAGTTTTTCTCCCCTGATATTTTGGCTGAGCTGATTCAGGCTTGGGACATCGCTGACAATGACATCCTGTTTATCATCGGTGACGAACATGATGAACGTGGTTTGCAGGCGTTAGGCGCTTTGCGTTTGGAAATTGCCAAACGCGAAAGTCTGATTCCTAAGAATGTCTTTAAACCGCTGTTTGTCATGGACTTTCCGCTGCTTGAATATAACATGGAAGAAAATCGGTATGTGGCGCGGCATCACCCCTTCACATCACCGCAATTGTCTGACATCCCACTTATGGAGACCGATCCGGGTAAGGTGCGAGCTCGGGCGTATGATTTGGTGATCAATGGATACGAGTGCGCCGGTGGCTCAATCAGGATTCATCAGCAGGAACTTCAATCAAGAATGTTCACCCTGCTGGGTATGGAGAAAGAGGATGCTGAGATGCGATTTGGATTTCTCCTCAAAGCCTTTCAGTATGGTCCACCACCACACGGTGGAATCGCGTTTGGGTTTGACCGCCTGGTCATGCTTTTGAGCGATACCGAGAATATCCGCGATGTCATCGCATTTCCCAAAACCACATCGGCCATGTCGCTGATGGACGG
>MNWS01000129.1 GCA_001872685.1 Fidelibacterota bacterium CG1_02_48_14 | reverse complement strand
GTCGTGAGCCAGGCAAAATCGTGTGTGCACGACACGGCGCTCCCCTGATCATGGGTATCGGGGAAGATGAGTATTTTGTAGCCTCCGATGTCGCTGCCGTCTTAGCGCACACCAAAGATGTGATTTACCTGGATAATGGGGAGATCGGCATTATCACCGCTGATGGTTATGAAACACTTTCCCGCAAGAATGAGAGTATTTCAAAGGAAGTTCATCAGATCAAATTTAATCTGGAAGCGATTGAGCGCGGCGGATTCGAACATTTTATGCTCAAAGAAATTTTCGAGCAACCCCAAACCATTTACGATTCCATGCGTGGCCGCCTGGTTCCAGCCGATGGCAACGCGCACCTCGGTGGGATCACTGATGAAATTGGAACCATTCTTCACGCCGACCAACGCTATTTCACAGCCTGCGGAACCTCCTGGCATGCAGCATTAATTGGTGAAATGATGTTCGAACAATTCGCTCATCTACCGGCAGAGGTCGAGTATGCCTCGGAGTTCCGGTATCGCGAACCACTGGTTGATAAGCGATCGGTTGTATTTGCCATTAGTCAGTCTGGCGAAACTGCCGACACCCTGGCGGCGATTCAGGAAGCGAAAAGAAACGGAGCTACTGCCCTGGGGATTTGTAATGTGGTGGGTAGCTCCATCGCCCGGGAAACGAAAGCTGGCATTTATGTCCACGCGGGTCCGGAAATTGGCGTCGCTTCAACCAAGGCATTTACCTCACAAGTGACCGTCCTGAGTTTACTCACCTTAAAATTGGCTCGTTTAATGGGGCTGAGTGAAAACAGGGGTAAGGAAATCGTAGAATCTCTGCAGCGTCTCCCGGAACAAGTGGATTGGATTTTAAAACAGGCAGACAAAATCGCCGAGATTGCCCAGATATATTCGAAAGTGTCGAATTTTCTTTACCTCGGTCGTGGCGTCAATTTTCCCGTAGCACTGGAAGGTGCTTTGAAACTCAAAGAGATCTCTTACATCCACGCGGAGGGTTACCCGGCGGCCGAGATGAAACATGGTCCCATCGCATTGATTGATAGTGATATGCCGGTGGTATTCCTGGCTCCTAAAGATAAAACCTATGACAAAATTTTAAGCAATATTCAGGAAGTTAAAGCGCGTCGTGGCCGCGTCATCGCCATCGCGACACAGGGCGATACGGACCTGCCGGATATTGCCGATCATGTCATTTTTGTGCCACCAGCACTAGCATTTACGGCACCCATCGTGAACGTCATCCCCCTGCAATTACTGGCGTACTATATCGCCGTTGAGCGTGGATGCAACGTGGATCAGCCACGAAACCTGGCCAAGAGTGTAACGGTGGAATAATCAGCATGCGTCGTCTCCTACTCATTTTTCCCATCGTTCTTTCCCTGGGGTTTGCTCAGCAATCCGGCTTTGAGCTCGGGACCAAATATTATAATCAGGGCGAATACTGGCAGGCTTTGGTCCAGTTTTCAGCGCTTTCGAATCAGACTGTGGATCAAAACCCCCAGCTCACCGCGTCGCTGGTGATGCTGATGAAGTGCTACGCAAAACTCGAGTCTTACCAGCGCAGCATTTTCCTCGCAAGGGACTTTCAACGCAACTATCCCGAGAGTCGGTACCAGGCTGATGTGTTTTTTCTATTGGGCGAGATTTACACGTTTCGCAACGATTATAGTGAAGCAGCCTGGAATTTTGCCCTTGCCAGAGCTGCCAGCGATCGTCAAAAACTTTCCGATGAGGCTGAGACCCGAGCCCAGGAATTGATGCTGAACCGGGTGCCTTTGTCCGACATGGAGGTGCTCTATTCACGAGACCTGGGAATCGCGGGTCAGTTTCTGGGACTTCTGGCGATAGAGCGTTTTCAGCGAGCAGGCAAGCAGGAAGAGTCCACGGATTTGATGTTTAATCTGCGCCCGCACCTGAAACAACCCTGGCTGATTCAACGTGCCATGCGGCTGGATTGGACACTCCGTCAGGAATCACGACAATCCATTTTAATCGGGGTGATACTGCCCTTGAGCGGTTCCTATGCTGAAATCGGGAATCAGATATTAGCAGGTATACGCTATGGTGCTATGGTGTACTCCGATTCCATGAAAGCCGATGTTGAACTTGACGTCCGGGATAATGCCGCGACGCTGGGCACATCCATTGAAATTGCCCGGGATTTTTCTGAGAATCCATTAATGGTCGCTGTCGTCGGACCTTTGATTAGTGATAATGTCAAAGCTGTCGCTGCGGTGCTTAATGGCACCGGCAAGATTTTATTGACCCCCACGGCCACCGAGAACGACATCGTAGATTTCTCACGATTCCTCTACCAATACCAGCCGAGTCGTGGAATTCGCGGAGCGGCGTTGGCCGCTTATGCGGTCAATACCTTGGGTCTGAAGACTTTCGCGGTGATCGCACCGACGGATGCTTATGGCCGGGAATTAACGGACAGTTTCACGAAAAAAGTCGATGAACTGGGAGGACAAATTCTGTATGAGGGTTGGTACGCTGGTGATCCAACTGATCTTTCTCATCACTTTAAAAATTTGCGATCAATCGGGATGCGACGGTTGTTCGAATTAGTCGCTTCTGACTCAGATTCGGTGCGACAGATTGACTATCGAACGGTATTGAAACCTATTACACCCGATTCTGGCCGGATAAACAGGCGTTTTTCATCGGGTGATTCCCTGAAAGTAAAACTCCCTACGATCGAAGGCTTGTACATGCCCATTCATCATGGACAAGTTTATGTGGCATCACAAGTCGCATTTTACAATCTGAATACCTATGTCCTGGGGGATGAAAATTGGGATGATCCTGACAATCTGAACAAGAATCGCCGATACTTGCCCAGGCTTGCATTTGCCTCCAGTAATTCGATTGATTCTCTGAAACTTGAAGAAAGTGGCATACTGGTCGATTATTCCATGCTCTATGATCGCAGTCCGACACAATACGATTATTTGGGGTATGACGCAGTAAATCTCTTGCTTGATGGCTTGACTCAAACACGATTTAATTCGGCGATCCTCACAGAATTACTCAAGAAAATGGGTGTCTGGCGCGGCATTACCAGTCAGGTAAAATTTGGCGGTGATTCCCCTCGCCAGAACCAATCGGTTTTTATCATGGAATACGATAACCAGAGCCGTTTGCTCGACCCGGCCGGATATTATGATCAATTCGGATTTCACCCCAAGGCCATGATTTTACCACAGCCGTCGGATAGTACCACGATTCAAAACTTAAATAAAAATATTGGTCATGAGTGAAGTCGTGATTGATTTCCTGATCCCAAAACATTTGCCATTACCATCGGGAATGATAGCAGGTTTTTCTACACGCAAAGGTGGGATTAGTGGTGCCCAATTTGAGTCCCTCAACCTGGGGTATTCTGTAGGGGATGAGCCTGACCATGTCGCTGAGAATCGGAGGAAATTTTTCCATCAATTCAATGTGGTTGAAGCAGAATTGGCGATCCCTCATCAAACACATTCAGCCAATATCGCCATGGTTCAGAGCCCGGGAAAATTTGTCAATACGGATGCCTTAATCACCCACGAATCGGATATTTTCCTCACCGTGCAAACGGCTGACTGTCTGCCAATATTAATCTGGACAATAGACGGCGAATGGATGACAGCTATTCATAGTGGCTGGCGTGGAACGGAGCAGGGGATTGTAAACGACACGTTGGCGCTTTTATTGAGCGCGAGTGGTTATGACACTTCAGAATATTTTGTTTGGATCGGACCCGGCTTAGGATCATGCCATTTTGAGGTAGGACAGGAATTCGAATCGAAATTTGATTCCAAATATTTGTCTCGTCGAGCGGGTAAAATATATTTTGATAACCTGCGTGCCGTCACAGATCAGATTGAACGATTCGGAATTTCCAGTGAAAACATCGAAACCGTTGCTGATTGTACATTCTGCAACCGGGATAACTATTTTTCTCACCGTCGTGACGCCGGGATTACCGGGCGCATGATGGCCATTATTGGGAGACGCAAGTGAGCATTGTAGATGCCGTTATTTTGGCGATTGTTCAGGGATTGACGGAGTTTTTGCCAGTTTCAAGTTCTGGCCATCTGGTGCTGGGACGAGAAATTTTAGGTGTCGCCAATCAAGGGGACGATGTCGCGTTTGAGGTTGTTGTCCATTTCGGAACCTTTCTGGCGGTTTTGATGGTGTACTGGCAGGACATCAAAGCGCTGCTGAGCACTTTTTTTTCAACAGTAATGAAACCCGCTACGCTACCATCAGCCTATCAAACGAATTCAAAATTCAAACTCTCGATTTTGATGATCCTGGCCATGATTCCCGCGGGAATAGTAGGGCTCTTCTTTGAGGAGGAATTGGCATCACTTTTTGGTAATCCCAAGCTCGTTGCTGGAATGTTAATCTTGACCGGACTCATTTTGTTTTTCACGCGCTGGGTTTCAAAAAGGGCCACGACCGTTCTGAATCCATGGCGTGCGATATTGATCGGAATGGCACAGGCGGTCGCCATCATTCCGGGTGTTTCCAGGAGTGGCTCGACAATTTCCACGGCGCTGTTATTAGGCATTGATCGGAAAGAAGCGGCACGATTTTCATTCATAATGGTACTGCCACTGATATTTGGCGCTTTGATTCTGCAACTTTTGAAACTCAATGAAATGGGCATCGATCAGGCGGGAATCGAAACACTGCTTGCCGGATTGGTCACCTCATTCGTGATTGGATGGGCTTCCCTAAAATGGTTGATCGGGATGCTGGAGCGCGGCCACTTTCATTGGTTTGCATATTATTGTTTCGCGATTGGATTCATTGGTTTGATGTACGCGTAATGAAATACAGGTAATCTCATGGCCGAAACCTCATTCGATAAATTCACACGGTTCGTTGGTCAGCTACGGACCGGAGCACTTCAACCCAGCTATATGATCTTGGGACCGGAAGCGTTTTTAACCGCCTTGTTTATCAAAAATGTACGAACGGTTTTCAAGGAAAAATTCGGGAATACTGCGGAAATTTCCATGCTGTATGGTGATGATCTGAAACGTGAAGAGTTGCAGGATTACCTTTCCGGTGGCGGATTGTTCAGCTCCGCGACTTTGATTGTTATTCAAAATATCAGCGGCCTGGATGCGGGTGGACGAAAGCTCTTGGAAATGGTCCTGGCCAGAGAGAATGAGGGACTCTTTATTGTCCTCACGCATCACGAGTCCTATCGGCCACCACAATGGATCACGAAACTGGGTAGTTATTGCCAGACGATTCCGGCGGAAACGCTTTGGGAGAATGAAATTCCACGCCTCGTACACCGTTTTGCAGAAATCAGAAAGAAGAAAATTCAGCCGCAGGGTGTTGATTTGCTCATGCAGTTGACCGGGAATAATCTGGCTCTCATTGAACAGGAAATCGAAAAACTGGATCTCTATTTACCAGCAGATGAACCGGTCATCACGGTTGAAGCCATACAAAATTCTACTGCAGCCGTGTCCCATGCAACATTGTTGAATCTATTCGATGCCGTTAATGAGAGAAATAGCGCTGCGGCCATCAATGCTATCTCTGAAATAACCTCTCGGGATGAAAGTGTCCCGTATTTGGTCATAAGTCTCTACAACCATATCACCAAACTTTTGGGATTCAGGGACCACAATGTCTTTCCGGATAGTGCTACTGCGCGTGCAATTACAGGCTCAAATTCAAACACATACCAGCGAAAATTATTCTCGGCAGCCAGACGTTATGAAGCTGGCACACTGGAAGCTGCGGTCATGGAGCTGGGGGAAATCGATTACCAATTTCGGCAAAAATCCATTCCAACCATGACCTATTTCACGGCCTGGGTATCCAATCACCTGAATTAATTAATCTATGAATATGCAAAAACAGATCACTGTAACTGATGAAGAACTGATCGCCCGGTTTCAAGCGGGGACAGAGGTTGCCTATATTGAATTGGTGAACCGCTATAAAGATCGATTACTCAATTTCGTCTATAGGTTTGTGGGTGACCGGGATGAGGCAGAAGATATTGTTCAGGACACCTTCCTGAAAGTTTACAAAAACCGCCACGCCTACCGGGAAGTGGCTAAATTTTCCACCTGGATTTACACAATTGCAGGGAATTTGGCACGATCCGAACTCAGGAAGCGTCGGCGTCATAAAACCTTTTCCATGAGCCAAATCGGACTTGAGGACAAGGAGTATGATCCACCAGATACTGACGCCGGACCAGAGTCTCACGTCAGCGGACAATACGAAGAAGCTGAAATTCAACGGGCAATTCGTCAGCTCCCGGACCAATTTCGAACGATCATTATTTTGCGAGATATACAGGAACTTTCCTACGAAGAGATCAGTAAAATACTCGACATTCCGATGGGAACGGTGAAGTCACGAGTGAACCGCGCCCGCTTGAAAATGCAAGATTTATTGAAACACTTAAAGGAGAATGGCTAATCGTAACTGGCTAGATCCTCGAGCGAATTAGACATACGGGTTAATAGGAGCTTCTGACATGCAGTGTCAATTGGTATTGGATAAATACACAGCATATTGTGACTATGATTTGACGGTTACAGAACACAGTGCAATCGAAAATCATCTGATGGAGTGCCAGGGTTGCAGGGAAGCTTTCGAAAAACTGGGTAGTATGGTCAAAAAGCTCAACGGTCTGGCAGAACTCCAAGTTTCCACTGATTTTAACGAACGACTCCTCTCCAAAATTGCTCATTTAGGCAGTGCCGAAACTCATACAGTCTGGTACAAAATACCCACCGTCCGAACAAGCGGCTATGCCATCGCTGCGGGAGTCGCACTTGCGCTCATTTTTTCACAATGGATGAATCCATCCACCACCAATCCAACCCTTCAAACGAATTCAAGCTTACCGGTGGCAGGTGAAATTTCTAACAACCCAACCTCCCAACCGGTCTTAGCAGCGACCGATGATTCCACTTCAAATCTTAATGACACCCTGAAAATGACTGAACCGACACCCAATTTTCCGGGACAACAATTACGCCTGGTGAATCAAACACCCTAGTGTCGTGTGATAGCTTTCCAGACAATGAATCAGCCTGACTTCACTAACCAATAACGATATAATCTCCCTTAACCCTGTTCCTGCTTTTGAATTGCTTTTATTTGGCAATAGACTAACTTTTTGTCCAAGCAAAAAAGCCAAGGCAGACAATGGCTCAACAAGCGTTTCAGGTGAATGCGGGTGCGATTTACCAACTTTGAAATCGGTCGGTGAAATAATCATCCGGAGATGATATTTTCATGAACTGTTTAGTTAATGACTCGATCCAACTGATAATGCAGGGAGAGAGAAGCGGTGATCAGGGAACAACGGGACATGCTGGTTGACCTTAACGCACTTTTTGTGAATCAACTGACATTATTGATGAAATCCGCTGTGTCGATCAGTGGCTGCGATAATGTCTATTATTACACCTGGCATTCGGATAAAAAAGAATACTCACTCCAAAAAGCAGAGAGTGTCAAACCGCTCAATGTTGCCTCCAGGTTTACCGCCACGGACGAAATAGCGAAAACTTTAGCCGCCTTGGGACAAAATGCCGTAGTGTTGCCGCCTGCATCACATGTATTGACTTCTGTTATTTACGCCGAGGTTTCACCGGAGGAGCAACCCAAAAGCCTGCTTTTTTCGGCAATTTTTTTCAATAACATACCGATTGGTTTCCTGCTCTTCGATCACTCCAAACCCGATTTTTTTGCCGCCAGTGATCTTGAACAGGCAACTACTGTGTCCGAACTCCTTTCAGCCCAGATTAATTCATTTCAGTACCTGGATCTATTCCGGGAGCGGTGCGATTTGTATAGCATCATGCTTGAAGTAAATACCAATCTGACGGTAGCAGTGAGCAAAGAGGATTTCCTTACAGAGATCGGTCGTATTGCTAAATATTTTCTGAAATGTGACCGCGCTGTCATTGCCTTGCGCCAGGATACTTTCGGAACTCGTTACATCGTTGATGCTATAGATGGTGATCCGGATGGACTTGAGATTGGCGCGGATTTTCCTATTGAACGAACGCTGGTTGGCCGTGCAATTGAAAAAGGCCGCATTCAATTGTATAAACCTGAATCTCCGCCACCCATCTATGGTATTTATAAGCCGGGTGATCTCGATGATTATCCCTTTAATAGCGCAGTGGCCTTCCCGCTTACCAACGAACCCAATTCGAGTGGCGTGCTGGTTCTCGAGTTTAGCGAATCCCATGAAATCGTTGATGCCGACATTAAACTGTTCGGAATGATCGGTCTCAATCTCGGAGCAGCTTTGAACCGCCTGAATATGTACGAGGCGATGAAGGAGAATGCCACCACTGACGCATTGACCCATCTATTCAACTCACGCAGTCTTCATGAACGCCTCACCGAGGAGGTTGCCCGCGCACGACGGTACCAATCCGCACTCACCATTCTGTTCTTAGACCTGGATAAATTTAAAGCTGTCAATGATACCTACGGCCACTTGATGGGTGACTTTGTTCTGCGTGATACCGCTCGGATAATCAAAGAAAATGTACGAACCGGTGATATTGTAGGACGGTATGGCGGCGAGGAATTTGTAGTCATTCTGATTAATGCCGTGGCCGATGATGTCATTAAAACCGCCGAGAGAATCAGAGATCGCATCGCTGAATATCAATTCGAGATGGACGGCCAGGTGGTTCATGTGAAAATAAGTATCGGTGTCGCACAATTCCCCCGGGATGGAGACACCGAAGATACATTGATACAATCTGCTGACGCAGCCATGTATGCAACCAAACGGAAGGGCGGTAATGATGTTACGCTTTACCAGCCGGGTATGCATCCGAAATACAATTCGCAGTCTTAAAGTTATTATCCAGTATACACAAGAAGGGTAGGGCGGTGAAGCGAATCATTCTGACAATGATCCTCCTCGGATCCATCGGCTGGAGCCAAACCTTCACTGTACCCTGCGCTGTCTTGAAAGGAATACCCTTTAATATCGAATGGGAAGGCTATTCCCCCCAGTCCTCTGAAATTATCCAAATTTATGGCGTGGAAGGGGCACCTGTCACGATTACGCCAGGGGCAGAAACGGTTTCCGTCCGGAAGTTGGATCATGCACCGATTGTCATCAAAAGCGAACAACGCGTGTTCACGGAAACGACCCCATCGGTGATTCCAGGTTGGCTTTCACTAGCACCACCCCTTATTGCCATCGTCCTGGCGTTACTCACCAAGGAGATGTTGCTTTCACTTTTTGCCGGCATTTGGGCTGGCGTCACCATCCTTGCCTCCTACAACCCCATTAAAGGATTCTACGGTGCCCTGGACACGTATGTGGTAGAGAGCATTGCAAATCCCGGTCATGCTACCATCATCCTGTTTTCATTCGGGTTTGGTGGATTGATTGGCCTCATTCAACGCAATGGCGGGTTGGCTGGCATTGTTAATGTCACTTCGAAGTACGCCAAAAATAGACGACGCGGTATGATAACCACCGGACTAATGGGCGTTTTTGTCTTTTTTGATGATTATGCAAATTCCCTGCTCGTCGGCAATATGATGCGACCCTTCACAGACAAATTGCGAATCAGTCGTGAAAAACTTTCGTATATCGTTGATTCTACAGCAGCGCCCATGGCGAGCGTAGGAATCATCAGTACCTGGATCGTTTTTGCCATGTCATTATTGGATGGCGCACTTAAGGAACAGGGGATTCATACCAACGCGTACCTCTATTTCCTGGCATCAATTCCATTCAGTTTTTATGCAATCCTGGCGCTGGTTTTTGTGTTTATTAATGCCATCCAGGGGAGAGATTTTGGTCCGATGTGGCACGCAGAAGTCCGGGCGTTTCATGAAGGAAAATTGATTCGTGATGGCTCACAGCCACTTTCGGATGACTCGATGATGAAAGATATGTTGCCGAAAAACATACCTTTGAGATGGTACAATGCCGTGCTGCCAATTCTCACCGTTGTTCTGGTTACCATTTTGGGCATGATTGTCTCAGGAGCGCCGGACTCATATCCGGAGAACGCTACGTTTACCGAAAAAGCCTTAATGGTGATTGATGGTTCAGATTCATCCACCGCTTTACTGTGGGCCAGTTTTACTGCGGCAGTCATCGCTCTTCTGTTATCCCTTAGCCAACGATTAATCAACATGCGAGAAGCATTTGATAGTTGGTTCAAAGGAGCGCGTTCCATGGCCCTCGCCGTGATGATTCTGATTTTGGCCTGGGCGTTGGGTGCCATTTGTAGTTCAGTTATGACGGCAGATTTTATTGTATACCATACACAGGACATTATATCCCCGGCACTCCTACCCGCACTTACTTTTATCGTAGCGGCCGCAATCAGTTTTGCAACAGGCACAAGTTATGGAACCATGTCAATCCTGGTGCCGTTAATTGTTCCGTTGACAATTCTATTGATTGGAGATATTGAAAATATCGTTTTCATAGCAACCTATGCCGCCATTATAAGCGGCGCCGTATTCGGAGATCACTGTTCTCCCATTTCTGACACCACCATCCTGTCAAGTCTCGCGTCAGGTGCAGATAATGTTGACCATGTAAAAACACAAATGCCCTATGCCTTACTGGTGGCTGTCGTCGCCATTATCTTCGGATACCTGCCGGTGGGATATTTGGGTCATATGCATTACTGGGTTGGTTTAATGCTTTATTTCGCAAGCATTTCCGCACTCTGGATCGTTTTAAGATATTTCGGAAAACCAGTCGAGAGCGCTTTAAGCAGATAGATGATTTCTTCCACTCAAATTTCGTCCATTTCAAGATTCCGATTCTGGAAATACGGTATTCGTTCCCTGCTTTTGACCGGATGCTTTTGCATTTTTTCCTTTGGTCAAATATTCGCTCAATCGCTGTCACAACCTTCAGAAACCGATAGTAAAGCATTGAATTACTACATGGAAGGTATGCGACTGGAGATGGGAGGGGAGTTTGACTCGGCTGCCAAAGCTTACCTGCGCGCCGTACGTGCCGATAGCTCATCAGCCACACTTTTTTTCGCTTTAGCACGTGCTCAATTGAGAGTGGGTGAGATTCAGGATGCCGAAAATGCCCTCATGATGGTGGCGAAACTGGATAGTGTCAACACCGACGCTTTAAAAATGCTTGCTGAAATCGCCAATGCCCGTAAAGCGCCCGAGACGGCATTAATCTACCTGCAGCAAATTTTGCGCATCAATCCTGACGATCCTTACACGCTGGGAGATGTTGCCGAAACGTATCGTGCTTTGGGAGATTCGCTGAAGGAAGCCGAAACCCTTGAGAAAATTTTCGATGTCAACCCGCGCGCCATTCAGGCATTGGGGCGGGCAGAGCAAATCTATCTGAATTCAAAGCAATTCGAAAAGGCTCTCCAACTGTACCGGAAACTCCTGGCCAGTATGCCGGACAATACAGAACTCATCGAGCGCGAACTGCGATTGCTCGTTGCCTTGGAACGCATTCCGGAAGCGGATACTTTCATTGATTCCGTCGTTGCGGCTCATCCCAATTCAGGGGAATTCATTGCGCTGAAAGGTCAGTATCTTGGGAATGTAAAAGGTGAAGATGCCGCCATTAAATATCTGGAGGCTGAGATTTTAGATCCCGAGGTCAACTGGCAGCCCAGGATGATGTTGGGGCAGATTTATTTTGAGCAAAAACAATACGATAAAGCAATCGCACCATTACAGTCCGCTTTGAAAGACAACCCGGCACTGCCGGCAGCGGTATCATTCATCGCATTGTCAGAACTCAATATGGACCGTGCTGAAGATGCTTACCGACTTCTGGAAAATTATATCGCGGCATTTCCGGACAATTTTTTCCTGCACTACCTTTTAGGAAGTGTCGCTCGTGATTTGGGCACCTTGCAGTCCAATAATAATCTCCTGGAAGAAGCACTTGGCGTCCTGACCCGTGCCCTGGAATTAAAACATGATGATCAGCAGGCATTACACACCTATGCCACCACCGCAGACCAATTGGAGCGGAATGATTTGGCCATGAGCGCTTACCGGAAATTGCTGAAAGCTTTTCCTGATGACGACTTGGCGATGAATAATTATGCCTACATGATAAGTGAGCAGGAAACGGACACAGAAAATCTCCTGTCTGCCGCAGAGCTCATCCAGAAAGCCCTCCGCATCACACCGGAAAATCCTTCCTATCTCGACACTGCAGGTTGGGTTTATTTCAAACTTGGTCATTTGAATGCCGCCCGGGAAATGCTGGAAAAATCACTCGCAATTGATCCCACAAACCGTGAAGTGCTGGGGCACATGGCGGAAGTTCTGAATGCGCTCGGGCAAAAAGATGCGGCTGAACGGTACCGTCAGGAATCCCAAAAAGTTGAGTAAAATTCTACAAAAAGGGCTCATGGCAGGCTTGGCCTTACTCCTTTCTCAGTGTGCCACTGTTCGCGAAGTGGTTCCGTTCATGGAATCTGACACAACACTTTCGGCAAGGGATTTTTGGAAGAAAAATTCAGAATTGAATAACGCTCCACATGATGTTTCCGGCACGGGATTTATACAGATCGAAGCCCCCGCATTGGCAGCCAAGGTCCGAGCTAATTACCGGTACAGTTCCGCCGGAGTGGCGCGTGTGGAGCTATCAACGCTCATTACCGGTGATCTCGCCACAATCTACCTAAACGGCGATTCTGCGATTGTGAATGACTATTTGAATCGCCAAAGTTTTGCCGATGCGACGACGAATTTGGAATTTTCCGGATTGGGAACTCTGGCGATTGGGGACTGGAATTTGAACACGTTATTCCTGGGGCTGGTCCACCTGGAAAAGAAAAAATGGAAATTCAGCAAAAAACCTTCCCCAAAATTATACCGATTGAATGAGGAAATTACTTTGGATGCCAGCGGCCGGGTTCGTAGTTGGCAGGTTCGTGAAGAATGGTCCGATCGTATCATGCGTCAGCTTGATCTTGAATATGAAACACCGACGGCACAATTCCCCGTGGTGATCACACTGTCCGATTTTGATTTAACACGCAAATTGAAATTCACCCACCAAAATGTGGTTTGGGACGATCCGATTTTTCAGGTTAGACCCGAAAAACCTGAGTATTCTCCCATCTTTCAATTTTCAACGCTACGAGACCATTAGCTTATGCGAAGTATCAGCGTCATTATTCCCGTTTTGGATGAGCAAGAATCTTTGACCGAACTTTATCGTCAAGTTTCCCAAAGCGTGCAAAATCTGTCAAATAAGTATGAGATCGTCTTTGTTGATGATGGCTCAACAGATGGTTCGGTCGAGCTTGTTGAAAAATTGGCGGGGCAGGACGAACATGTTCATCTGATTCAATTTTTCCGGAATTATGGGAAAGCGGCGGCTCTCTCAGAAGGTTTCAAGTATGCAACTGGTGACATCGTCATCACCATGGACGCTGATCTCCAGGATGATCCGGAAGAATTTGAAGCGTTGATAAAAAAATTGGACGAAGGATTTGATTTGGTGACCGGTTGGAAAAAAGTTCGGCATGACCCGCTGTCAAAACGGATCCCTTCGAAACTCGCCAATCTTGTGACCCGTGTGATGACAGGTGTCAATGTCCACGATATGAACTGTGGACTGAAGGTATACCGTAAGTCTGTTGTCAAAACACTGGACATTTATGGTGGCCGGCACCGGTATATTCCGGCACTCGCTGGTCAGCACAAATTCAAAATTACCGAACTGGTGGTCAATCACCGACCACGTCAATTTGGTATAACCAAATACGGTGGTTCCAGACTTTTCCATGGTTTTTTCGATCTCGTAACCATTCTTTTCCTCTCCCGGTACACCCAACAACCACTCCATTTATTTGGGTTGATCGGATTTCTCAGTTTAACAATCGGATTTCTGATTGACCTTTATGTGATCATTCTGAAGTACGGCTTTGGTGAATCTTTTCAAAAACATATGGCCGGGCTTCTGTCCGGAGTTCTGTTAATTGTCGTTGGCGTGCAGTTCGTTTCACTTGGCTTGCTTGGCGAATTGATCGCAAAATCTGCCCATAAAAATGAGAATATGGTCAAGCGTGTTATCTAGTCAAATTGGCGTCTCATCCTGGTTTCAATCACTCCGGACCAGCGCAAAATGACATCATCCAAATCTGATCAACTTCGCGTCTGTTATTTTGGTACTTACGAGAGTTCTTATCCGCGTAATCGCATGTTTATTAACGGCTTGCGAATGAATAATGTCATCGTCCATGAATGTCACGAACCGTTTTGGGAGCTTTTTGAGGAAAAGGGGAGTGAATTTCGACTAGGCTTTGGGACGATACTGAAATTCGTCGCAGCTCAATTCAGGCTGGCATGGCGTTACACCACAAAAATGCCTGATCACGACATCATCATGGTGGGGTTCATTGGGCAGATCGATATGTTCCTTGCCAAAACTCTTGCCTGGCTCACCGGTCGAAAGTTGGTTTTCAATCCGTTGGTTTCAATTTACGACACCGTCGTTGGTGATCGAAAAATGGTCACGGACGCCTCTTTAAAAGCACGATTTTTTAAATGGCTGGACCAAATTTCTTGCCGGATGTCTGACCTGGTCTTTTTGGATACTGAAGCGCACATCGATTATTTCTGTCAGGCATTCAACTTGGAACGAGCAAAATTTCAGAGGATCTGGGTTGGGGCGGACGAATCCGTTTTTTGTAAACCGACGGCGGCATTAGCGAAGGAAAATCCCACTGTCTTTGAGATTCTCTTCATTGGAAAATTCATCCCACTGCACGGCTTGCCAAAAATTATCGAGACCGCAAAATTGCTGGAACATGAGGAAAAAATTCATTTTACACTGGTGGGGCATGGGCAACTCCGGCAGACGATAGATGCTCAAATTCTTATGCTGGGTCTGCAAAATATTACCATGATCAATTGGATTCCATACGAGTCTCTCGGTGAAATCATGACTGCGGCGGATGTTATTTTGGGGATATTTGGTGACTCTGATAAGGCTGCACGGGTTATTCCGAATAAAGTCTATCAAGCCCTGGCTGTTGGTAAACCGGTCCTCACCATGGATTCTGTCGCAGCCCGGGAGTTACTCACCCATCGAAAAAACGCCTTTCTGGTCACGAATTCTGCGGAGGCAATGGCAGCAGCCCTTCTGGAATTGAATGCTGATAGCGCACTTTTAAAAACCCTTGAAGGGAATGCTCAGGAAATATTCGACAGCGAACTGAACAATTCTGCACTTGGACTGGACATCAGACGAGCGCTGGAGGTTTTGGTTGGAAACTGACGTGGCATCGCACCCGAAATTTCTGGTGAATCGTGATATTGTCCTCATATCAGGACAAATGTTGAACGATCGTTACTGGACATCAAAACAATACATATCCCATGAGCTCATCAAGCAGAATCGTGTACTTTATGTTGAAGCGAACTACTCTTTTGGCAAACTGATACAAGGCTTAATGGGGAAATCCTGGCCGGTCACCATTTTTGGGAAATTGAAAAAAGAGGCATCGGGTATTGACGTGCTTACACCGCCGCCCAGACTGCCCTGGCGCAATCATTTTAAGTGGATTGGCAGACTTAATCAAGCGATCCTGGGGTGGAAAATTCGCAAGGCTATCGGGGAGTTAAACTACGAAAAACCAATTATATGGACATTCCTTCATCAAACCGCCAAAGTTATTGAAGGGATCAGCCATTCAGGGGCAATTTACCACTGTGTGGACGATTGGCCGGAACTGCTGCCCATGGCGAAAATGGGTAATTCGGAACAAATCAAGCGTGATGAGTGGGCATTGATAATCCGTGTTGGGACTATTTTTACCGTCTCTGATAAACTCCTGTCTCACTATCAGCTACCGGTGGGGAAAGTCCATTTTATTCCCAATGGCGTTGATACGACATTATTTAACCCGGATGACCTGCCTGGAACGGTTCTAACTGAAATGAGTAACCTGCCGCGTCCTATAATTGGATTTTCCGGTTCGCTGGGGCGCTGGATTGATATTGATTTGATCATACAGACTGCAAGGTCATTTCCTGCGGCGAGTGTTGTCATTATTGGGTTGAATGAAAAAAATCCAGAGACACAAAAATTGGCCGGCGAAAAAAATATTCATTTTTTGGGAATGAAATCAAGGTCAGAGGTACCCAATTATATTCGGGAATTTGATGTCTGTTTAATGCCCTTTGCCCGGACCTCTGTGGGTCAGGGGCTGTTGCCACTCAAATTGTTCGAATACCTGTCCATGGGAAAACCGATTATTGCGACAAACTCCGGGTCACTTGAAATTTTCAGAGATGTCCTCTACCTGGCGGACGATTCGTCGATGTTTATCCAGCAAGTTAAGTTGGCGATTTCGGAAGTTGATACCTCATTGGTTAGGAAACGCCGGGAAAAAGCTCATGAATATTCCTGGCCAGCAAGAATTCAGGCATACGATTCAGCTATTTCACAATCAATTGATTCAATAAAAATAAACTAATGGGATCAAACATGGCTCGAGAAAAACAGCACCCAAACCTGAAAAATTCGGTGAATACCCTTGCGATTCCGCGGCCGACATGGCAAATCTGGGGTATCATGGGATTGATTATTTTCACGATCATCCTCTTTTTGTACCAGGATTCGGTGTTCAAAGGCTACAAACTCAATATTGCCGATGTAAAGTCTCAAGGCGTCATTTTTGATCACTATCGCACGGACTTCGAGCAGAGCTACAATGAATACCCGCTTTGGTATCCGTATATATTTTGCGGTATGCCATTTCATGCCAGCGGCACCTATCGCATTCGGTATACACTGGAAACGCTGTATCAGTTGATCCCCTCTTTCATCCGGAGTTCACTCAATCCGGCTTTCACACTGAATCTTCTGTTGGGTGGCATATTTATGCTCATCCTGTTGCGCAGCTATGGACTTGGATACCTGCCAGCGCTGGGAGGTGCGTTAGCTTTCATCCTTACAACCAAACTTCTGGGGACGCCGCACACCAACCGAATCGTGACATTTATTCATATACCGTTAATATTTTATGCCCTAAGACAAATTATAGAAACGCGTAAATGGATATATATAATCATTTTAGGAGGCGCCCTGGGGTCACAGATTGGATCGTACCACCCACAGGTTGCCTACTACACACTGCTCATGATTGGCCTGTATGGTCTGTACCGTTTCGTTCAGGCAATTCAATCAAAGGAAAACTGGCAGTCGATCGGTAGCTGGGTCCTCATGGTGACGATCGGACTGGCAATCGCCTATTTTATGGCTTCCATTGTTCTCATGCCCATGCGTGAATATCTGCCATTCTCAATTCGAGGCGGCGGTGCTGGTGCTGGCTCAGGTGGTGGACTTTCAGCGGATTATGCAACTGCCTGGTCATTCAGTTGGATGGAAATCGGTTCATTTTTCCTGCCGGCGTTTAATGGTTTTGGCGGGAACACCTATTGGGGTGATTCACCGTTTACATCCTATCCCCATTATCTCGGAATGAGTGTTATCATTCTGGCGGTGATTGGTTTTTGGAAAAATCGTCACCATCGCGATTTTTGGTTCTGGTGTCTATTGCTGGTCTTCTCATTGTTGATTTCCATGGGTAAGAATCTGTCAGTCCTCTCCAATTTACTGCTGAATTACCTGCCCTATTTCAACAAATTCCGTGAACCATCCATGATATTGATATTATTCATACTTGGGATTGCGATTCTGGCCGGATTTGGTCTGGAAGCAGTTGGACGAAAAATCAATTCAATGATAAATGACCCCAAATGGATAAAGGTGTTTTTACGCGGTTTGATAGCTGCGGGAGTACTGGCACTTGTCGCCGTTTTATTTAAAGGAATGCTGAATGCGATTATGACGGGATTCTACCAATCGGCTGACCAGGCGTCGGGTCGTTTAGCCCAATTCCCTGATCAACGCCAGGTCGCCATGCTGTATCAAATGCGGTTTGACGCGTTTTTTCAGGATTATTGGCTGATGCTTATCTTTGCTGCGGCGACGATGGGAATCATTTGGGCTGGATTGAAAAAAATGCTAAGTGAAAATGTCGCAATGAGCTTGCTGATCATTATCCTTGTCGTTGATCTGGCGATTCCGGGTTCAAAGGTAATTAAGGATATGTTTTCACCCGTCACTCAGCAAAACATGACGCCCATTAAAACCCCTGCCATTGATTTTCTTCAGAAGCAACCAGGTGATTTTCGTGTATTCCCGGTTGATGAATTATCCACAAATCGCTATGCCTATTACGGAATCGCATCGGTCGGTGGCTATCATGCCGCGAAAATGCAGAGCTACCAGGACATGCTGGCGGGCAATTTCCTGAACAATTTTAATTTTTTACGAATGACGAATACGCATTATCTCGTCACCCAAAAGCAACTTCAGACTCCGATTTTGCAGTTAATCCAACGAGCCGGGAATGAAAATATCTACGCGCTTAATGGTGCACTCCCCAGAGCATGGTTTGTTGATTCTGTGGTGGTGCAGGCTGACCCTGAACAAGTTTTGGCCTTCATGCAAACACCGGATTTTGATCCGGCAAGAATGGTGATCGTTGAAGAAGACCCAGACTATGGTCTGAGCAATCATGCTTATTCTGGTGTCGTGAAAACCACCAAACACGATCCGCAGCTTTATGAGTTTGAAACAACGAATGAGAGTGGTGGTATGTTTGTTTTAAGTGAAGCAGGCTACGCTCCTGGTTGGCAGGCAACAGTTGATGGCCAACCGGTGGAAGTTATGCAAGCAAATCACTTTCTACAGGCAATCTGGGTTCCGGCCGGAGACCATAAGGTGACCTTTAATTTTCACTCCGGGACATTCAGCACGGCTTTGTGGTTGTCTAGAATTCTCTTTTACGGGGTAATATTTACACTAATTGGATATGTTGTATTCACCAAACTGAAACAACAGAAAACCATTACCGCATAAGGGTTTGGTGCTTGATTAAATGAGTATTCGGCGCGTCATCCTGTGCACCCAACAATTCGGAAATTATTGGTCCGGTTTGGGTGCTTATGCCACCAGTTTGGCGAAGGGTTTGGTGGAACGCGGCATTGAAGTGGTGGTCATTGCCCCTGTTGGCGCGCAGCCAATTGATGGTGTCGGCTGGATTGAGGTGGAGCCTGCGAGATGGGACTTTACACATGGCAACTGGTTGTCCCTGAGTTACGCCTTTGCTCGCGCCCTAAAAACGCTCGATGCTGACATAATTCATTTTACGGATGCCAGAGAAGCGTTCGCTTACCATGGAAAAATCCCGGCCGTTGGGACGTTGCACGATGATTATTTCGCTCGTCATCGCTGGTGGCCGTGGTATTATCGCAGGGATTACGTGGACTGGATTCAGCGCTGGGCGTACTATTCGATTGTGACGCTCTTGGAGCGAAAAGCTTTTCGAAAATTGACCGCCTTGACCGCCAACAGCAACGCAACCGCTCAAACGATTTCAAAACGCTACCATATTGCAATAGATAAGATCACGACGATTTATTTGGGACTGGATTTAACACCACAACCCGTGGACGAAGAATTGGAAAGAGAACGCCTGGAAAATCCAAAACTGCTTTTTGTTGGTGGGAATATGCAGCGCAAGGGTTTGCCGCTGGTTTTGCGCGCGCTGAAACAATTATTACCATCGTTCCCAAATCTTCGGCTACAAATTTTAGGGAAAAATCAAAACCTGGGAAAAATGCAGCATTTGGCCCAGAAATTAGAAATTCAGGAGCATGTTGATTTTTTAGGCTGGGTACCTCCGGACAGGGTGAATGATTATTTCAGACGCGCTGCAGTCTTCGTTATGCCGTCGCTCATGGAAGGGTTTGGGTTGGTGTTTTTGGAAGCCATGGCAGCGGGATTACCCGTCATTGGCGGTAATGTCGGTGGAACGCGGGAGTTGATTGAGGATGGTGTGAATGGGTTTCTGGTTGAACCTCTCGATGAGCGAGCGCTGGCTAAAAAGATCAAAATAATACTTAAGGGTGAATCGGTACGCCATCAATTCATTAGTGCAGGCTCCACGACCTTTCAGCAATTCGAGTCGTCCCGGACAATTACTGATACGATCCGGTTCTATCAGGCAGTAGCCAGGACATGAAAGCTTTTCTTAAGCGGTTAATCACACCGGGATCCTTTGCGTCATCAATCGCGACACTCTCCAGCGGCACTGGTTTGGGTCAATTAATTATGTTTGGCTCGTCCCCGGTTTTAATGAGGTTGTACGAACCAGCCGTTTTTGGCGATCTGGCAATTCTGATGTCATTGACCATGATCTTTTCCACCATTTTCACCCTTCGCTTTGAAATGGCCATCCCCTTACCTGAAAAAGATGAGGATGCGCATGAACTGGTTAGTTTGTCACTCATTATTGTAGTTGCACTCTCAAGCCTGACATGGCTCAGCCTACTACTTTTCCAGCAAAAAGTCCTGAGTACCCTCAATCTGGAGACACTTGGCATCTGGATCCTTATTCTACCTGTCACGATTGTAAACGAAGCAGCCATCAACATTCTCGGGTTTTGGTTCATTCGTCGGAAAAAATACATGATTGTGGCATTGAGTCGAACCTTGAATAGTGGTTCCATGGTGGTGATCCAGATTGTATTAGCACCACTCGTCTTGCATGGCCAGACCGGATTGGTGGTTGGATTCGCGGCCGGACAGGTGATTCCTTTGGTCTACCTGCTTGTGAAATACATTGATTCAAGTGTCGTGCTAGCCTGGAAAAACCTTACCTGGCGCCATTTCAAAGGGCAGATCAGCACTTACCGTCAGTTTCCGTTGTTTGCCTCCTGGAATGCTGCATTCAATACAATCAGCCGGCAAATCCCCCCCGTAATCATCGCGTATTTTTTCAGTAAAGAATTGGTTGGGCAGTATGCCATTGCGCTGCGCATGTTGAACATGCCTTTTAACCTGATTGGGACGGCTGTAGGGCAGGTCTATTATCAACGGGTATCGTCCTTGATTCGAGCTCGTGACAGTATCAGGAAATTTACCTACTCAACCATGTTGAAGGCGGGTGGGGTTATCCTATTTCCATTGATAGCCATTCTCTTTCTGGGTCCGACTATTTTTGGAATTGTCCTGGGGCGTGACTGGATCATGGCAGGAACCATTTCACAGATTTTGGTTCCTATTTACCTGGTCCGTTTCATGGTGAGTCCCGTGAGTAATCTTTTTGCCGCCACCCAAACGCAACAGAAAATGACGGGCTGGCAACTGGCACTTATGCTGACCAGCATCCTGACTTTTTATTTCGGTGGTCTGCAAAGCAATTTCCTCATGACAATCGAGCTCTATTCCGGACTGACGACTATTCTATATATGGTATTGGGCTTGATTATACGCTATACTATTCGCAACTATGAACAGTCCCGAACGGTGTAATTCGGTGTTCTGAGCGACATTTAACGGAGATAATTGATGTCCGAAAATATTTTACCGGCTGAATTTTTCGAAGCTCTCGGGGCACCTCGACCGGAAGTGGCTTTTGATGTTTTTGATGCCTACCGGTTCAAGTTGTGTTTCAACCAACTGGGACCAGGCAGCGTGCTGGATGTGGGTTCCTATTTGGGAGATTTCTTAAAACTAATTCAGCGAGATGGACGGAAGTTCCACGGGACGGAAATCAATCAGGTGCGGGTTGATCTCGTTAATTCAATTTTTGGTGAAGGCACGGCAGTTCTTGATTTCCGGAATGGGCATCTTGATTCATTTGAAACGGGCAGTATCGACAATGTGGTCTGTATGGAAACGATTGAGCATGTAATTGATGATAAATATGCAATTTCCGAGCTTTGTCGAGTGGCACGTTCGAAAGTCATCATCACTGTCCCGTTCCGAGAAAAATTGCAAACCGTTTTGTGTACGCATTGCTTTCAGTATACGCCTCTGTATGGCCATCGTCATCGTTACGATTACGGGTCATTCAAAGCACTTATTCCACCTGGCTGGACGATTACAATGGAAAAGGATTTTGTAAGACCGGCGGCACGGGTAGTGCACCCACTCCTGAACTGGATGAAATCAGCCTACTGGATATTGAAGGGCCTGGATGCAATTTCACCGGGTTCCGGGCACTGGATTTTGGTGGTGCTGGAAAGGAAACGGAAACGCGATGGTGGCTTGACGTCTCCGGGCACGACTCCGATGATCGATGGTCAGGAATAACGTGAATTGAGATTATTTTTAAGAATTTAGGAGGAAGTATAATGGACGGCAGTTCAAAACTGAGTAAGAACAGTCAATATGGTGAGAATTTTTTAGTTGGTGAGTTCACGATTATTAAAGATCAGGTTGAAATCGGCAAGGATGTTAAGATCGGTAATTTTTGTGTCATCCATGAAAATGTGAAAATTGGCGATAACGTTGATATACGGGATTATGTTGAATTACGTTCAGGGACCGTAATTGGGAATGATACCTATATTGATTCCCGTGTTTCAAGTTCTGGCAACTGCAAGGTTGGAAACAAGGTCACAATTCGCTACGACACCATATTAGCGCGCGGTGTGGAAATTGGCGATGGAACTTACGTCTGTCCCAGAGTCATGACAAATAACCTGGATACCGAAAAAACGCAGATTGGGGGCGCAAAGATTGGTGCCAACAGCTTCATCGGTACCAATGCTGTTATTCAACACGGGATTCATATTGCCGAAGATGTCGTAATTGGGTCAATGAGCTTTGTGAATCATGACTGCCCGGAAAAGGGTGTGTACGTGGGCATTCCTGCGCGTAAAATCAAATAAATAGTCAGCATTTCAACCTGAATTATTGGTGGATACTATGAAAATTATTGATGCACGCGTAAGGCTTAGAACAACCGAAATGCTACAACCTTGGACGGATGACCTGCATCCGGCGTTTCACGATTATATTGAAAAATACCACATGCAGGATCGGCTGTCTGTCATGCCGACGGAAGAGTTGCTTTCGCTAGCGGGAGAATCCGGTATAGACAGGATTGTCGTTTGCGGAACGGATCGCGTTGAAAATAAGCATATTGGGGAATTGGCACACAAGTTTGAGCAAATTATTCCGGTAGGCGGTGTATCGGTTTCATCAGGAATTAACCATGCTCTGCGAGAAATTACGGAACTGCACGACCAGAAATTTGCGGCCGTCAATTTTGGTTTCGGGGAGAAACTGAATGTGAATGACAAGCTATTCTACCCGCTGTATGGGGTGTGTGAGTACTTCGATATTCCAATTATCGTACATTCATCAGTTCATTTTTGGCGTGGTGCCTATATGTGGAAAGGGCAACCCCAATATTTCGATGAGATCGCAGTTGACTTCCCTGCGCTCAAGATCATTATGTCACACGGCGGTAATGGTTTCGGACCCACTGTGCTGGCGGTTGCCCAGCGACATCCGAATATTTACCTGGAATTTAGCGCTCTGAGACCCAAATATATGGCGCCGGAATTTATTCAAGCGGCAAATACTTATCTCAAACACAAATGCATTTTCGGAACGGATTATCCATTGATCGATTTTTCGGAGCAGGTCAAAGTCTGGAAGTATTCCCTGCGTGAAGAAGTCTGGCCTCTGTTTTTTCATGATAATATCCTGAGTGCCCTGTATGGCAAACCAATTCCGGCACTCTAGGGGATGCGAACGTCAACTGTGAAGTCCCATAACAACATCCGCCTTCACAACCAACAGAATTTCAAGGATTTAAAGCCTTTTTGAATAAAGTTCAAATTGCTGAAAAACTGGAAAAGACCCTCGAAAGGTTGGATCCCCGGGAAATCATCTCACTGGCCTATCAGGAATTTGGTGAACACTTGGTGATGACCACGGCATTCGGGTATAGCGGCATTGTTCTGCTGAGTTATGTAAAGGATACCCTACCACAACTGCCTGTTTATTTTATTGATACGAGGTTCCATTTTGAGGAAACATTGAAATTGGCTGAAAAACTGAAATCGGAATGGAAGTTGAATCTGATATACCTTTCAACAGGTTTTACAGAAAATGAACTGAAAGACAAATTGGGACCAAAACCGTACAAAACGAATCCTGATTGGTGTTGCCATTATCGCAAGGTAGAGCCTCTGCTGGACGCATTTAGTGAGGAAACAGTTTGGCTCAATTCAACCCGGCGGGATCAGAGTCACACAAGGTCGAAAACACGAGCCATTGAGATTGATGGTCGCGGGCAACTGAAAGTCAACCCACTGTTCAACTGGACTAAAGATGATTGCTGGAACCACATCCGTAAATATGATTTACCCTATAATCCCCTTCACGACCAATTCTACCCCAGCATCGGTTGCTGGCCATGTACGCACCCGGTAGATGAGGGGGGTAGTGAACGCGATGGTCGCTGGGCTGGTTCTGAAAAAGTTGAATGCGGCTTACATCTGAATGGTAGTCGGCAGACCAGCCAGATTACCACGATACCGGTGAAAAAATTCAAGGGCGATTGACATGACTCAAGGTGAACCATGAACAAGCTCGTGCGTCAATTTCAATCGGGCGATGAACCGGCAATCAACAATCTATACCGTATGATTACGGGTATTGATCGCTCGATTAAGGAGCACAATTGGGAATGGGTGAATACTTGGCGTGGTATCGCGAGTATGTACCTAATATTTGACCAGGATCGCCCTGCTGATGATCAACTGATCGCCCAGTATAGCTTGATTCCAACACCGCTCTCGGTATGGGGACAATCCTATTTAAGTGGGAAAACAGAAAATTGCATGTCACATCCGGCGATCCGTGGTAGTGGCGTATTTTTCTATCATGAACGCGATTCGTTTAACATCGCACAGCAAACTTACCAGTTTTTTTTCACTACCTCAGGTCAGGTCGCAAAAGGTGCTCCAGGAGCAATCCGCAAAAAACTTGGGTATCTGCCCTTCGACTCTTGGGTGCGATATATCTACTGGCTTGACACCGGAATATTGTATGAAGTCATACTCAGAAAATGGGTTAGTAAACAGAATAATACTCCTTGGTGGAAACGGTGTACAGCCAGTGTGTTTGTGAAACTGATCCACTTCTACCTCCTTTGGTTCCAGCCGGGTAAAGTATCCGGCACATCTCAGACTATTTCTGAATCGGAGGCACCGCTGGATGAAATCACGACTCTTTGGCAAACCAATAAAACATTTTACGGAATCAGTATTGACCGGAATAGAGCCTATATGGAATGGCGAATTAATCAGAACCCCTATATCGTGCACCAATATCTTGTCCTCCGGGATAAGCCAAATGGTCACCTCATCGGCTATCTCATATTCACACATAACAGTAATTTAATAGATGTCGTTGATATGCTGGCTGATACCAAGCAGAAAAAAATATTCAAACAGCTCCTTAACGATTTAAAACGCTACGCCCGTGAAAACGGTGTAAATCAGATACGATTTTCAATTTTACGCCGAAGTAAGTTTCTTGCCCGACGACTGAGAGCAGCAGGGTTTATCCCCAATCATATATTTTCATGGGCAACTTTTCGAAAAAGCATTTTGCGCAACCAATTTTATGTCTTTATCCCACAAGATCTAAAAAATCATCTGGAGATGACCAGACCTGAAAGCTGGTATGTAACCGATCTGTTCAGAGAAGGTCGGCCTTATGATTGAACCTTTAAATAGAGCTAGAATAAAT
>MNWS01000025.1:6812-21284 GCA_001872685.1 Fidelibacterota bacterium CG1_02_48_14 | reverse complement strand
CAAATGTCGTCCGTTTTGCCAGTTTTTTCTGCTCTTCATCAGACTCACCCTGAGTCAGGGACACGAAGAGTAGCGCCGCACCAAATGGATTGAGAATGACAACCAATCCGATCAATGATTCGATACTAAAGCGCAGAATTTCCATGGCGATAGAATCGTTGAATGGCGACTGAAATGCAATTAAATACCAGCCATAAGATTTTGAGTCCGGGAAGGATGATCAAAACTAATATCGAGCTTCGATCTTTGATAACAGGCAGGGCTTCAGTATTCAGTCCGATGAGGGAAGGTTACCTGCAAGAAACAACGAGATAATTCATCCAAAAGTGGCTCGCTGCCGAAGGACTCAATCTTCAAGCCAGTATTATGATTCAGTTGCCGGGCTATTTCACCAACAACATTTTGCGGGTTTGAGTAAAATCACTGGTCGTTAACCGGTAGAAATACATACCGGAGGGCAAGTCTGAGGCGTCAAAGGCGACTTGGTGCATCCCTGCTTCATAGCGCCCTTTCGCAAGGGTTTCAACAACACGGCCGAGGAGATCAATTACCGTTAATTCTGCCTGTGTCGATTTGGGCAGGGTAAACCGAATGATTGTAGCTGGATTGAAGGGATTGGGATAATTCTGCTGCAAAGCGTAATCTTTTGGATTCTGAAAGGCCACGTGTTCGGGGTCGGTAGCAACGGTTACACCATTTTCATTGAAAATCGCCAAGCCACCAGAGGCGGTACCAATCCATTTATTGCCATTCGAATCTACAGCCAACGCTGTGATTGAGCTGCCAGGTAAGCCAGAATTGTCCGGTGAGAAAATACTCCATTCTACGCCATCAAATTTTACCACAGCGTCACCTGATCCTGCCCAAACTGAATGAAAAGTATCCTCGGCAATGACGGTCACAGTATCGGTCAGCAAGCTCGAATTGGCATGATTAAAAAGCGTCCAGTCAGTCATATCATAGTGCACTAACCCGGCTGGTGTGCCCAGCCACAGGGATTGGTCTGCTGATGTGATGATCGTGTTGATACGGTCTGAGGGAAGTCCGGAATTGGCTGTATTGTAGATTTCCCAGGCAAGTCCATCGTACCGGACCAGTCCGTCATTGGCCGTACCAATCCAAATCCAACCCTCATGGTCAACGCTGAGAGCCGTGACGTAATCAGAAGGTAAGCCTGAATTCAGCGTAGTAAAATTCGTGTAACTCTGACCTTCAAAGTTCACTAAGCCGCCGCCGTTGGTACCAATCCATAGACTGCCATCAAGGTCATGAGCCAGGGAGAGTACCAGGTTATGGATGGCGCTTACCCCGGGGATCTCATACGAATTCCAGTCAGCACCATCGAAATGAGCCAAAGCTCCGAAATAATTTGTTCCGACCCAGGGATCGCCATCGGGACCCAGCGTCATGGCAGTCACCATATAGCCGGGAAGATTCGAGCTGTCGGGCGAAAATACATTCCACGCTGTTCCATTGAACCGCACGATGCCACCATGTGGTACCCGGATAGGATTAGGAGGTCCGCCTGCACCAATCCAGGCTACATTATTGCTGTCAACCGCTATCGTTTGAATCTGATTATCGGGTAGCATTGAGTTGGAGGTATTAAATGCCCGCCAATCGGTTCCGTCAAATCGCACCAGACCTTCCATGGTACCGATCCAGATCTGGCCGCCAGTGCCAACCGAGAGCGTATTGACCAGATCACTGGCCAGCCCGGAGTTGGACGTGTGATAAGTGACCCATTCAGTACCATTGAAACGGGCCAGGCCACCCCACACCACGGGTGCGCCGCTGTTGCCCCAAGCGCCCACCCATAGGTTGCTCGCGTTGTCGAGATTCAGCGATGAGATGCTATTGTTGGGAAGGTCCGAATTTCCGGTCGTATAGACAGTCCAATCTGTTCCATCAAAGTAAGCCAGGCCGCCGTCACTGGCATTTCCTTCACGGGTACCAATCCAAGCGGATGTTTCATTTTCCACGGCAATGGCGCTGATCCGGTCACCGGGCAGGCCGGAATTGACGGCCGTGTATGCCGTCCAGCTCCCGTCATTCAAAAATGCCAGGCCATTATCCGTCCCAATCCAAAGCGCACCGCTACCAGTGGCTTCTAGTGCTGAAATATTGTTACTGGGTAAGCCCGAATTCGCTTGTGTAAAGGTGGACCAGGCCGTTCCATCAAAATAGGCGAGACCGGCATTTGTACCAATCCATACCGCTGCCGTGCCGGTTTCCGTAATCGCGGTGATGGTATTGCCCGGTAAGCCTGAGTTGTAGGTGGTGTACACGGTCCAGGTCTGGTCTTGCAATGTCACCAAACCGCTGTTAGTACCGATCCAGGTCCTGTTGGTGGAATCTACGGCAAGCGCGGTGATCCCGTTTGCCGGTAAGCCAGAATTGCTTTTGGTGAAAATCGTGACTGTATCCGCTGTCAGATCCACACGTGCAAGACCGTGGGTTGTGCCGCTCCAAAAAGCATTGCCATCCATACTGAGCACCGAAGCGGTGATTACCGCTCCATTGGTGTAATTCACCCACTCTGGATTCTGTGCAATGGCTGTCGGCTTGAAAAAGGGACCCAAACCTGAGGTTGTTTCAGCATGTGACACGGGGGATTCTAACGCACCAGTATCGATGGCTTTTACGGTATAGGTTGCTTGTGTCTGGCCATTCCGGCGTTGTATGGTAAAGTCATTATCTACGTAATGCGTGGTTGTTCCCACATTGACAAAAAAAGTATAGGACCCCCCAATATTTGTATAAATCTTGGTCACCATAAAGTGATCAAAATCTGGCTCTGTGTTGGCTGACCAACTTAGTTCAGGATGATTATCATTACCAATTGAGAGTCCAAAATCTTGGGGTGTTGCCGGAGGTCCACCCCAGTTATCGACATACAGGTCGAATGAAATGGTTTTTGCATCATCATCCCATTGCAAATTTCTCAAGGCTACATTTGAATTTTGGTTTTGATATCTTAAGCTGGGAATGGTTCCGTCGTGTAAATCCTGTCCTTGGAAAATTGGGAAAGGATCCATCATGTATGAGGGAAAGCTCTGAACATATGTGTCCCACCCGTCAAAAGCGAACTCATCATCTGCGGGCAGCAGTTTGAGACTATTCCAAACTAACAATCCTCCATCATTTCCATTAGGGTCGTTTGGATTATCCGGTTGTACATTCGGGGGAATCGGAGTCCACTGATCAAAACCTTCACGCAAACGAACCTCTAAAAGCACCCCTGCGCTTGAGGCTCCGGATGGAATACGATAATAGATTGGATTATTATAATCATAGTGTAATGTCAATGGGGTCATGTTTTGGGTAATGTCGGTTACGCTAGTCCAGCCCTTTTGAATTTTCTCGAAGGGTGTCAGTCCTGCCGGACATCCGCCTCTTCTGGATGGACCATTCATATCCCCAACACTCATTAAGTCCCAGAAAAGCGGTGAGAACCAATGATCGGACAAATCCAGGAGGTGTCCGAATTCGTGAACATGACCCCCGATCCCACTGAAGTAATTGTTGGAAGCTTCGCCTATCAAGTAAATGTTTGGATATGGCGCTTGCGGCCAAAGCCCACCGGGCCAGGATGAGATGCCGAAACTGGTGTATAATGTATTGCTAGCATACACCACACCTAGAAAGTCATACTGCCCGCCATTCACTACCAACAGGCTGTTTAAGCCTAATTCTGAAATAATAGCGGATAAGCCATGAGGATATAGCAGAGAATCATACCAGGTCTTGGTGTGATCAAGCTGCAACCATTGTACTTCATCGTTTACTACCGAGTTTACGAGCTGGCCGGTTATTTCAAGATTCGCCTGTGACTGTTCGTGCCAATAATCATAAAAACTACCGTAAGTTGAGTCACCCGTTGGCGTAAAAATCCCGTTTTGTTGCGAATCATAGTAATGGCCTTGAGAAAAAAACATATTTGTGTATGCAGAAGCGGGGAATCCATTCGGGTAGGTACTATTTGTATGGGGACCTACGTCTGTAAATCGGACCAAAACAATTCCAAACGTCCAGAGTTCACGGCCGGTATCCCGGATTTCTTCTCTGTAATAGCGGGCGTTATTCCAATAGGCAGTATTCATTGAATCTGCCAGAACATTCAATACTGCTACTCTTTCAGGTGATCGCGTCAGGTGGTACGATTCATTCGGGGGATTGTCAATTGCTGCCCGTTTGGCTGATGGGGTAAAATCTCCATCTGCATCCAAAATAGCATAATACCACCATCCATCAACATCCTGGACAACCTGATAACCGTCATCCGTGATATTGTAGGGCAGGTAAAATGAGCCGCCCGATTCCGCAGTAAAGGTGGTTCCGTCTGGCTGGAGAATTGTGCGAAATCCAGTATTATGATATTCAAATCCGAGCAGGGAATAAACGATAACCAACAATAAAAACACTGTTTGTTTGATTCTTCTCACTCAGCACCTTCTTTCCAGTAAAATTTCGATAATATATCTAGCCGAAAAAAGTTTGGCAAGTCACTTTTTACAAACTCCCTGAAGCCGGATTAAACCGGGAACATGATCGAAAGTGTATAAAATTACGCTGTTCGAATAGGAGTAAAAAGAAAGCGTACGATAACGATAACGAGAACGAGGAAGAAAAATCCAAAGGTGCCGTTCTACAAAATGCTACAGGCACCTTTGGGTATATTAATTAGCCAAACCTTCTACAAATCGACGATCAAAATCACCTTCTTCCCATCCCGCATCACATCCACACTAATTCTCTGGCCGGCTTTAAACTCGGCGAGTCGGTACATGTAATCATAAATATTCTGGACCGGTTTGCCTTCCATGGCGATGATGATGTCACCCTTTTGTATACCACCGCGATCAGCAGGACCGCCCTTGCGCACACCATCAATACGCAGACCTTTGGTCTGTCCGGCGTAATCCGGCATGACGCCCAGTGTTACTTTGAATGCCCGGCGCATCTCCCCGCCGTCCTTCGGTCCGGCCTCTTGCCAGGTTAATTTTTCGGCCCTGTTGCCCAAGGTCATGACCAGCTCGTTTGCAAATTCCGTGATCGCCTGCTCACCTTTGTAATTGACTTTTTCCGGATCGTCGGCGGGTGTGTGATAGTCATCATGGATACCCGTGAAAAAGAAAAGCACCGGGACATCCTTGATGTAAAAGGAGGCGTGATCGGAGGGACCGTACCCTTCCGGGGATACTTTGACCTTGAAAGGTTCATATTTGGCCGCATCCAGAACGATGGACTCTAGCCCTTTCGCGGTACCCGTTCCACCAATTGTCAGGGTAGAATCAAGCCGACCCACCATGTCCATGTTCAACATCAATTGAATTTTATCGAGACTCAGGAGTGGGTGATTACTGAAGTATTTCGACCCCAGAAGTCCCATCTCCTCTCCGCCAAAGGCCATGAAAAGAACGCTGCGTTTGAGTTGGTTGCGCTCCTGGTGCAATTTTCTGGCAAGTTCCAACATGGCTGCCACACCGGAAGCATTGTCGTCAGCGCCATTATGAATTGCAGTCGTGTCCGGCGTGCGTGACCCCGAGCCAACGCCGCCATAGCCCAAATGGTCGTAATGCGCACCGATAACGATCAATTGATCATTGAGAACGGGATCTGAACCCTTCAGATAGCCGACAATATTTTGAGCTTTAGCAGTGGTTTTATGCGTGTCAGCCGTGCCGGTGAGTGTAATGGCTGATAAATCGCCATTTCCAAAAGGCTGCATGGTTTCAATCATTTTGGCTTCAAGGTCAGCGACCGTGTTTCCGGTACCAGCCAGTAACTGGTCAGCAACACTGCGTTTGATGTGAAATACCGGCAGACCCGAACCCTGTTGGGTTTGATCATAATGGAGTGGCATCAAATCATCCGCCTCATCGAGTTTCGGACCAGAGACAAACAACACGCCGGCAGCGCCTTTATCTCTCGCTTTTAATACCTTGCTGCGTAAGGAACTGAATTGGAGCAACGGGCTGTGCGGATTATCCAGATCAGGATCGCCCCGGAACAGCAGCACCCATTTTTTTACAACATCCAGGTTTGTATAATCATGCCATTGCAGACTGTCCAGATCAAAGTCAAAACCATAACCCGCAAAAATGACCGGTGCTGTGACTGTCGCATTTTCAGAGAACCCGACCGGGGAATAATCCGTCCCTAATGTTCCCGTAAAATCGCCGAATTTCAGAACATTGTCCGGGCCGGCGGCGACATTGGTTACCACATCAAAATACTGATAGCCATTATCACCCAGCGGTTTTACACCGGTTTTGAACAATTCGTCAGCGATATAATCTGCTGCGAGTTGATTCCCGGGTGTTCCGGTTCCGCGACCTTCGAGAGAATCGGAAGCCAGATAATAAATGTGTCCGCGTAACGCTGCGATGGAGATTTCGTTATTTTTTTGTTCCGGGAAAGGGAGGTAGGCACAGCCGGTGATGACCACTGAGATAAGGCCAATACCCAATAAAATTCGGTTGTTTTTGTTGATATTCATGATTGTCCTTTTTTTGGAGAAAGTATATCGTTTAGTAAAATCGTGTCATCACTCATAATGCCTTTAATGAGCGGATCCCGGGAGAGTTGCCGGATGCGATCGGCGTCATTGACGACCCAAACCTGCATCACCAGCCCTTTTGCTCGGGCGATCCAGCGTGTCCAGGGACGGATCGCCAGATAATTTGGGTGCAAAATATCGGGTCTCACGGCCAAGCAGAAAAAGGGAATCAGCCCTTCACGCCAGTCCGTGAAATCCCACAATAATCCGGTGATAATCGTCCCATCCAGTTTTTTTATGCGTCGCAACACGAGGGGATAGAATGACGACACCACGATCCGGTGCTTGATTTGGTGGGTTTGGATGAATTTCACCACCGCCCTTTCCGTATCCGGTGCGCCGAGAAATTCGAAATCCTTGATCTCGATATTGATGGTCAAATTTTCGGGAACTGCCTCTAAAACCTCGTCAAGTGTCGGGATCGCTTCGAATCTTCCCTGCCAATTGGCCGCAGCATTGATGGATTTCAGCTGGTCCCGGGTGCATTGCGTTATCAAGCCAGTCTGACCCGTCGTGCGCTTCAATTCCTTGTCATGAATGACCGCCAACGCACCGTCCTTTATTAAATGGACATCCAGTTCGATACCAGTACAACCGTCTTTCACAGCCTGGCGGAAAGAGGCCAGCGTATTTTCGGGTTGGTATTTATTCGCGCCACGATGGCCATACCGGATCGGGTCATTCGTCAGAGAAAAAAAATGCGCCAGGTCCAAGGGTCGCCAGCGCACCCATTGGATGAGACAGACGACTAAAAGAATGATTAGAATTGAAAAAAGTGACATGGGCTGATTAGTCTGAGGGCGTCCATTTTGCGGCATCAACAACAGACCATAAATGGATCAACCAACCCAAAAAGAAATACCACATTATCATGGCGAAAATAAATTGGAATGCGCCGACTGATACCCGTCCCTGTAATAATTGACCCAACCCTGGAATGAATAAACTAGCCAATGCCGCTAATACATTTCCGCCTGATCCTTGTCCAGCCATTTGACATACCCTTTTCTTTTTCAAGTGAACGAAATTTGAGTTTCAAAGCTCCGGATTAAAAGAAATTCCTCTGTCCAATTTAAGACTCAGTCGCTTCGTCTGCATCACCCTCGTCTTTTTCAGAATCGTCATTTTCGGCACGATGAAATACCGTCGTTTTTCGGCAAATTTGCTCAAATTCACAGAATTTACAGGCGCGTTTTTCCTCGCGTACAGTGAGGGCGAAGGACCCGGTTTTCAGGGGTTGGGCAAATGCCAATAGTTGCTGCGTGATGGTCTCCACAGTCAATACAGCGGTCGCAACATCTCCGGGGTCACCGATGGGAATGTCATTTTTCCGGGATTTGCGATTCAGATTGACCGGATGAGTTTCTGTCAGCATGCCCGCTAATTCTGAAATGCCGAAATCGTCTTTTTTAAGGGACTTGAGTTTTTCGTAGCTCAAAATGTTATCTCGCAGCGGAAATCGCTGCTGCAATGCCAGAAAATAGACGAACAATTGGGAGGCAAAGAAATCCCGCGTGTCCTTAATGGATACCCGGCCGGTTTTGTAATCCACTGCCCAGACATATTGGTCGTTTGCAAAAATGCGGTCGATATAGCCACGCAGTTTCAGTACCAACGGGTCTCCAAGAGACGATATTTCCACTGCTGGCCAGGAATTTTCTTTATCCGGCATACCGAATGGTTGCTCATAATAACGCTGATCGAATTTTCCGGTCAGCGGCACATTCCATTCCAATAATTTCCCCAACAATGTTCCTTCCGGGCTTTCCCGGAGGTTGTTGAGGTAGGGGAATAATTTGCCCTGGGTCAATAAATCCAACTCACCGTCGAAATGATACTCTGCCCGAATTCGGTCAACCACATCCGCCAAATAGGCCACCGATTGCTGGTAATCATGACTCAGCAAGTCAAAACCATCAACCTGATCAACCGTCGCATCACCAAATCGCTCCAAAACCTTGTGGATGAAATTCCCGATTCGCCGATTCAGTGCGTTTTCGGAATCGTCATCCAAGGGAGACAAATTGAGCGGACTGGCATACCAATAGCGCTGAGGACATTTCAGCAAATTGTCCAGACGGCTGGCGGACATGGCAAACTCAGTTTCGGAATCAGGACCAACATCCCCGGCAAATTCATGATGAGCCGCGGTGAGATAGGCGTTATGCCGGGCCAGTTGGTGGTTGCCCGGGTTATTCAACAGGCGATTTGAGAGCGTCTCCAAATAATGGCGATACGATCGGCTCTGTTGGGATGACCAGGGATTGTCGCGCCGAACATTTAAATATTCTGTGAATGTGCTGGGTTGCAATGACTCACCGCCAACGGTCATCTCCGGCGCGTAAAATGTCACCCGCTCCTCACCCAGATTCAACCAACGCATGAAGATGGCCAGATTGAAATACCAGGGATTAAACGGCAAATGGTCCAAAAAAGGATTTTTGTGGGGTTTGACCGGGAATTGACCCTCGGACAAACCCAGTACAATCAGGTGTTTGGGTGCGAGATTCACCGATTCCTGATTACCTAAAATTTCCACACCGAACGGCTGCGGGCCGGATTTGATCTCCTCTTTGCCCAGTTTTTCTGACAGCTCACGATAAAGTTCAGCCGCCGTTCCCGGCCGATGGGCGTAGGTCGTCCAGGTTGACTCAATCTTGCGCAGCGTATTTTTAATGGCAAACAGGGTTCGCCGGGCCACTTCGTCCTTGCTCAATGTGTTCTCCAACCGGAGCGATGTCATTAGCTGTTCCAGCCAATCGGCCGCCTTTTGCATGGAATCGTCCCGGCTGCCCTTCAAAATGGTATCGTAAAATTTCAGTAAATTGATAGCCGACTGCTCCACCACATCCCAACGTGCATGCAACTTTTTATCGAGTGTGTCTGGTTTTTCGGCCACGGCAGCAACGAATACCCGCAATTCTGCCAATCCACGCCAACCCTGTTGCCGGACGAAGCGATCCAATTTCAGCCGATCGTTCAAAGTGCTAAGGTCCGACGTCAGTCCATTCCACCGGATTTCTGTGACATGATCCAACAACGGGTGCAGCCAGACCGCCGTCACCTGTTGCCAGCTCAATCGAAACGACAAGTGCGCATCCAACAGACTGAGCACCAACTGCGTGGCCGGACGCTCAGCAACAGGTTCGTGTTTGGCAATGGTCACCGGAATGCCGTAATCCTGAAAGGTGCGCTTGATGACCGGAACATACCGTTCCATGGAGGAGACGGCTATTTTGATGTCGATTGGCTGAATATTTTGCCTTAACAGGTGAAGAATTTGCTGCGCTGCCTGGTCAACCTCATTCTCTGCGGAAAAACAGACGAAAACCGGTGGTGGAGGTGTCGCCGGTGGCAAACGGTGCAATTCGGGTTGAACACGCTCAGCCCAGCGCCAACCGTTGCTCACATTATCCAGGTCAGTTTTTTGCAGAAAAATTAATTTGGGAAAATGCTGTCGGAGTTGTTCCACCAATTGGTAATCCAGTGGATTCGTGCTGAACATCCCATCCACCATTATCGGTACCGATTCCGCCGGCAAGTCCCACTCATTAACAGGTAAAATGTCTTGATCCGAGATGACCTGATGCGCTTTACACCAGCGCAGAACTTCCCCGGGCAGGTCGGTAAATGGCGCTAAAAGCAGTGTCCCAAATTTCAAATGTTGCAGAACAGCATCTGCCAACTGCTGATGCACACCCCAACCCAGATCATCCTTTTTCAGGATGTCCGCCACAGCCATTGAGACGACATCGGCATTGAGGTGTCGGCCAACAGGGAATGCCCGGTTTTTAAAAAATTCGCGTTGGGATTGGATCATGCAACCCGGCCGTAGTTTTCCAGCAGCCGCGAGGGTTTGATATGCCCGCATCGCCAGCCCCCGCGTCGGCTCGAGTAAAAAATAGGGTCCCTCCGAAGCGAATTGGGCGATGGATTTGCTCAGGTCGGTGGTCATTACTTCAGGCTTGAGTAAGGCGATGCCGAGTGCTGCACCACCCTTTTTTTCCGCGATCAGTTCGGCATACTGTTCGAAATCGGGCTTAATACCGATTTTTTCCCCGGTCCGCATGAACAGCAACTCACCTACCGCTTCAATACCAAAGCTCTGCCGGACCATCCACAGATAGGTTTGGATCTGAAACCAGTAGGGGTGCCGGTGCGGAGATTTGTCTGAAAATTCAGGTATTTCCTGATCGGTTTTATAATCCAGCACCACCCATTGACCATCTTCCCGGTGGTATAACAAATCCATGATGCCAGTGACGCGATAGCGGTGGGTGGCATTTTCCAGCCATCCCAGGATCGGCAATTCCGGGAATTTCTGGTTCTTCGCCAGGGCAGAATATTCCCTGAAAAATGCGCTGGCGTGGAAGCGAGCTAAAATCTCATGCAGGTCCGTGAAATAGGCCGCCTGCCCTTCGAAAACACCCTCCGTTTCCAAATAAGTTTTAATGTCGTTTCCATACTTGCGGACATCCCACCAACCCATCTCCATAATTCGGTGCAAGACCCGGCCGAATGTCAAAGCGTAGGGATTACCATCTTCGTCGGCGTCCGTCATAACCTCCGGTATAAAGCTCCCACTTCCGGGATTGACCCAGTCCATAATATCGTGGGGTGAAATCTCGGCAAATTGTTGGGCGTTGTTTATGTGAACCGGCGGATTCCAATCCACAGATTCGAGCTGAGGCAGACTCAATGCATCGGGTGTCTCCAGGCGAATTTCCGTAGCGGCAAATTTTAAGGCTTGTGCTGCCCAGATTGCTGGTTCGGGTAGCAGTTCGCATTTTTCTTCTTTATCGATCTTATGAGGTAGTTCGAAGTGGGGCGCGATGTATTTACCCCACCAGGTCTTGTCGGTGTAAAAATTTTCCGGATCAATCGCCGCCAGGCATCCCAGCCCGTATTTGGCTCGGGTGACAGCCACATAAAACAAACGACGATCTTCAGCTTCTTCTTCCCGTTTGCGTTGGGTATTGAGGAATTGCTGAAGGTTGGTCTTCCGGCTGCCGTCGGTGAGACTGTCCAATGTCACACCCAGCAGCCATTCACCTTTCCGTTTGCCTGCCGGCCAGCGTTCAACAGCAATTCCGCTGTTGTCGCTATTCCCTTTGCGATGTAGTTCGGGTAGCAGGACGACGGGAAATTCGAGACCCTTGGCCTTATGAATCGTCATAATCTGAATGTCCGCCGGACTGGGAAGATCCGCCTGGGGAGCATCGCCGTCCTGATTGATCTGAAAATTGAGGTAGTGGTAAATATCATGCAGCGTCTGCCCCTGCATACTTTGTTGGTGCAGCAGATGAATGAGGCGTTCCAGATTGCCGACGCGTTGGGAACCGGCGGTTTCGGAAGTCCATCCCAGCAACCGATCCTGCCCGGTTAAAATTGCCTCCAACACGCGATCCAATGGTTCGGTTTGCAACATTTTTCGCCATGTTGAAATGGCATCATGAACCGCCGGCTGGTGGGTGATTAATTGTGCCCGGAAAGTCCCGCCAGAAACGGGTCGGAGGGCATGAATTTCACGGTCCGGCAATGCGAAAAAGGGGCTGCGCAACAGACCCACCAGCGCCAGATCATCCAAGGGATTGATCATAACCCGCACCCAGTGAAACAGATCAAAAGCCTCTTGTTGTTTGAATAATCCCTTACCAGCCACGACCTGGAGTGGAATGTTCATCCGGTTAAAAACGCGGATATACTCACCGACGCGAGTGAATGCACGCAGGAGAATCCCAACAACTGGTTTCCCCGGCTCATTGAGCTGATTTTCCCGCGCCCAAGCCAACATTTCACGAGCCAGTTGAGCGGTTTGAATGACATCCGGACTGCCACCCAATTCCAGCGGATCAACGGTTCTGTCTCTGGTTACGGCAGCCACGATGCAGCGCGACAATTGAGCTTTGAGCGGTTCTTTTTGCAAAGGGGATGCGGCTGCCATGCGCGTAGCATCGAAACGCGTATCAAAGTCCGGAATTGGCTCGGCACTCGCGCTCGGCGTAAAGTGTTCACTCATTAGTGGATTGATGACCCGGTCTACGAAAGCCTGAGAACTGCGATAGGTTTCATTCAGATGAATCGGTTGATTTCCGCTGTCAGTGATGAGCCGTTTCACCTGGTGCATCACCGTAACATCCGCTTGATTGAACCGGTAAATGGATTGTTTGGTGTCACCCACCACAAATAATCCGGTGGATCGTAGTTGACCGTTATCGGAGCTGGCGATCCGGCGAATAATATCCCAGCGCAATTCGTTTGTGTCCTGAAATTCATCCACCATGATATGTCGGAATTGGCGACCATAACCTGCCGCGATTTCCGGATGGTCGAGTAAAAGTCCATGCGTGTGGGTAATAATCTCGTCGAAGCTGAGGACTTTTTTAGCGTCGAAGGCTTTGGTGAGCTCTTTTTCAAATTCGTGGTAGAATCGCGCCAACAGATGCTGCGCTTCGCAAGCCAGAATATCCTCCAGAGTAGCGTATTGGATAAAAATCTCCGGATCGTACTGACTGGAGAATTCTGCGATGAAATCCTTGACGGCCTGGTTGAATTGATCCCGCACCGGACCCTTTGGCCAACTTTGCAATGGCATGGCGATTTGTTTACGCCAATCTTTACTGCTGGGAGAGATGGTGATATTCCACAAAATCTCCATCAGACTCGCAATATCCTCCAAAGCAGGATTCTCCAGATTGAGCTGGGAAAGTCCGTCCCTGGACTTGGCGTACATCTGGTAGTTTTTTTCATCAGGGTTCAACATTTCCGCAGGATCAGGTAATAATGCCAACAGATTCACCAGCGCCTCAGACCAATAGGAGATATTGATTGGGGCAGGGAAATAGTCGGTTAACCGTGATTTCAAATTGTCCGCCGATTCTGCGGCGTCGGTCAACCAGTCATCGAGTAGTTGGCGGTTCGAGTGAATCGTTTTGACGGCATTTTCAATGCGGCTGCGGGAGAAAAATTCCAGTAGTCCAGCCAAATTTTGATCATGTTGACGACTGGTGCGTTGCAGAAAATCCCGCCAGGTTTCGAGGTACAAACGGTCTGTATCAGCCTCATCCTGGGGCACGAATTCGGGGTCCAGTCCGGCCAATTGGGCGTGGTCACGAAGTATGCCGGCGCAAAAACTGTCAATGGTGGAAATAGCATTCTGACCAAATGTCGCGCGAACCTGAAGTTTGTAGGCCGGACTTGCTTGACGCAGGTTTTGCCCGAAGTCCTCTGGTAAACCGGGAATCGGTTCGTCATTCAGCAGAAAATTCAGATCCTGATAGATTCGACCGGACATCTCAGCGGCGGCTTTTTTTGTGAAGGTGATGACCAGAATATTCCGGGCATCGAATTGTCCCGTTTCCGCAAACGCGTCCATGATCCGGGCGTAGCGTTTTGCCAGAACATAGGTCTTACCAGCTCCGGCACACGCCTCGATGAAGATATTTTTATTGAGATCCAGGGTGAGTTTGAAGGTGTCGGTCATGTGGAACGGATAATCCTGGTCTTCATGTTAAGACCTGGGTGAAAGTTGATATTAACCTCAACCTGGCGGCTGATAACCCGAAGGGAATCTGTGAATCGTAAAAGCATATCCCTACTCGGTCTTCGACAAAGCCCAGACAGACATTGAGATTTTTTTCTCTCCTTCTCACGCTGATTGTTTCCCAACCAAGGCGAGCATAGTTCCTTGCTGCTTCCTGTGACCTTCATATGCCAAAATAATTGGGGAATATTTCGTTCTCGTTCTCGTTCTCGTACTCGTACTCGTACTCGATTCTTCTTCTTTCCTCTTACTCTAAAAATCCAGGATATAACTAAACCGCATCGCCCGCACCATATCGCGATTTTTATGTCCCAGATCCAAAAAAGTATATTCAATGCTGGTTTCTTCATTCAATGCCAGACGAAAA
>MNWS01000025.1:0-6785 GCA_001872685.1 Fidelibacterota bacterium CG1_02_48_14 | reverse complement strand
CCCAGTCCCAGTTGGTCAAATTCCACCATCCACAACAAGCGGCGGAAGAATTCCTGTTCCACGCCAATAAACCCATAGACATCGTGCCAACCATCCCAGGTACTCGTTTTGTCCTGATAATCCCACAAGTCGGTTGCCGCGATGCCAATGTTCAGCCGACCCTTCCCCAGATCAAAAAAGGGTGTATGGCGATATTGCCAGCCTGTAACCAAAAACGCACTCTTTTCAGGACTCCATACATTGCCCACCGAGTCCGGAGTCTGAGTTTGTACGATCCACTGTTGCGCATTACTCTCCGCTCCAACGGCCACAGAAGGATACCAGCGGCCTTGCTCCCAGAATTCCAGTTTTGTGCTAATAAATGGAATTTCCAGCCCGAGTTCCCCGTGTCCCAAAAATTGGTTCACCTGCCATTCCGCACCGATTTCAAAGAAATTCCAGAAACTGATGGCTGTCGCCAGGCGCAAATTGCCATTCACATCGGTCTGTACATCCAATCCAAAGAAGCTGTTATCAATGATGTCCGTGGTGGGAATGTCCATCAGTCGCCGGATCGTCATGGGGTAACTCGCGGAGAGAATGTGTCGTTCGGATGTCGTCTCACCGGACGCCATTGGCGAGCCCACGATACGCCGGGCGCCGATGTAGCGTTTTGCCCAATATTCCGTGCGGATATTGGCTTCCGACACGCCTTTGGAAGAGCTGGCGTGAACCATATTTCCATCGCCAACATACAGCCCAACATGGCTCACGCCTTTGCCCAGTGTGTCAAAAAACAGCAGGTCACCATATTTAAGATTTTTCTGGGAAACGGCATCACCCACTGCGTATTGGAGTCGGGAAACCCTCGGTAAATCAACATCTTGCGACTTGTACAAACTGTAGGTTAGCCCGCTGCAATCAACACCCTTGCCGGGTGTATTTCCACCCCACACATAGGGTGTACCCATATATTTATTAATCGTTTTATCCATCTTTCCAGCGTCAATTTTTTCGAAAACGCCAACATTATTGCTACTGCAATTTGTCAGGATGAACACCGCGAGAGCCATGGGAATGATATGCTGTAAGCGCATTGCGCACCTCTTTGGAAGTGGTTAACCGTTGATATTTTGAAAGCTTTGGAGGCGAATATAGATGGTGAAATGATTTTGGCCAAACGCCAATTGGCAGGGGTTCATTTTTTACGGGTGGGGGAATAAAAAAACAGCCTCCCGTTTCCGGAAGGCTGTTTTGCTCAGATGTGTGACCCCTAGGGGAGTCGAACCCCTGTTGCGAGAATGAAAATCTCGAGTCCTGACCACTAGACGAAGGGGCCGGCGCATCAAAAAAACCTGGCGAATATATCCGCCAGGTCCAGAATGTCCAATTATTTTGTAATGGCCATTCTGTTGATGTTCGGGGTGAGTGATGGGACTTGAACCCACGGCCACCAGAGCCACAATCTGGCGCTCTACCAAACTGAGCTACACCCACCGTGTTAGAATCAAAAAGCGGGCAAATATAGCGGAGTCGCCATGCGCCGTCAACTTCAATTAATTTTCCTGATAAGCGGACTAAATCCATACTTTACCAAATCCTTAACCATCACATCCCAGAACATCCTCCGGATGATATGACTACCGAGATAGTTTGGCTCGATATGTTGTGTTATCCAGGGTTCATTCTGATTGAACCCATGTCCCAGAAATCGTCGATACAGGTCGATATAACGCGCATGCCTGGATTCGCAAAAAGACTTCAAATCATTGTTTATCCGCAGCAATGCTCGCCGTGCACTGGAAACCGGCAATATGCCTGCGTAAGCCTCGGAACTTTCATCACCCGCACCGCCGGTTGGGTCATACGTGTTGGCAATAAGTAGAATGTCGGGCTGTAGACTTTCTTCCAGATAATCAACCAACAATCTGATCTGGGTAACGAAGTGGGCGTATATCGTTTCAGAAAACTTGTTTTGATCCTGAATTCTGGAAATCAGGTCATTTCCACCCACGGCAATTAAAACGATCACCACATCTTTGGTATTACGGATCGGTAAATTCACCATCTGCTCCTCAATGACGGATTCAAACGTACCGCCATCTTTTGCCAGGAGGAATAATTCAGCTTCAGGGTCCAGAGATTTTATGTCCTGCTTCATTTGCCCAGGAAAATCCTGGTTATTGTTCTCAAATAATAATTCAGGCGCTGAGCGACCTGGTCCACCGGCATACCGGTTGTTGGCTAGAATGGAATTTCCCACTGCGATAAGCTTGATGTGGCCGCCCCTGGTTTTGGGTAGGCGGGTAAGCGTCTTCAAAATTCGTTTTATCATAGCGACCATTTCAGCGAAAAATACATGCCAATTCTCAAGATTGCCATGAGAAGGAATGTCAAATTTTATCCAGGGAGGGCGTGAATGATATTAATTCTATCAAAATGATGTGCCGCGAAATGGCGATCACACGTCGTGTAACTCCGGGATATGTCTATAAAAATCAAGGCAACCCGGATTGGCTAATGCCTCCCTGTTTTTCACTTCACCCCCATGGACCAGCGTCTTGACGGCGATTTCAACTTTTTTACCATTAAGGGTATAAGGAATGTCCGGTGTCTCCAAAATTTTGGCAGGAACATGTCGTGGACTGCAATTTTCACGAATTACCGCCCGGATTCGTTGTTTCAATTGATCCGTCAATCGGCCTGGTTCGTTTAATTTGACGAACAATACGATCCGCTCCTCACCCTGCCATTCCTGACCAATGACCAACGAGTCAGCAATTTCAGGAATCGCTTCTACAACCCTGTAAATTTCCGCAGTCCCGATCCGGACACCACCGGGATTCAGGGTGGCGTCGGAGCGGCCAAATATCTTCACCCCGCCGTGGTCATTGATCTCGATGAAATCCCCGTGTCGCCAGATATTGGGGAATTCCGAGAAATAGGCATCGTGATATTTATGCCCATCCGGATCGTTCCAAAAATAGATGGGCATGGATGGAAATGGGGCTGTGCACACCAATTCTCCCTTGGTTTTCAGCACGGCCGCTCCGGTTTCATCATACGCTTCAACCTTCATTCCCAATCCACGACATTGGAGTTCACCGCGATAAACCGGCAGAACCGGATTGGCCAATGCGAAACAGGAAATGATGTCCGTGCCCCCGGAAATTGAACCCAAAAGGACATCCTGCTTAATGTCCCGATAGACAAAATCGAAACTCTCCTCCGCCAGTGGCGATCCGGTAGACAGAATGGCGCGCAAATATTTCAAACTGAATTTTTGTCCCGGTTTGGTGCCGGCAGCTTCCAACGCTGCCAGATATTTGGCGCTGGTTCCGAAAATCGTCACGCCAAGTTCGTCCGCCATTTTCCAAAGTGCTTCAGGTCCCGGATGAAACGGATTACCGTCGTATAAAACGATGGTAGCGCCCACTGCCAATGACGAAACCAGCCAGTTCCACATCATCCAGCCACAGGTGGTGAAGTAGAAAATGGTGTCGTCACGGGTCAGGTCCGTGTGTAAGCGCAATTCCTTCAAATGCTGGGTCAGAGTGCCACCAGCACTGTGGACGATGGATTTTGGCAATCCGGTGGTACCGCTGGAATACATGATGTATAAGGGATGATTAAACGGCGCCTGCGCGAATGTCAACTCAGGTGGATTCCTGATGAGAAAATCATCCCAGAGGACGGCATTGGAAAACGACTTTATGTCCGGATTTTTTTCCGTGTATGGGACGATGATGACTTTTTCTACTGTCGGCAGTTCATGCAGAATACCCTCCAGTTTTTCCAGAGTATTGAATCGTTTTCCGCCGTAGAAATAGCCGTCCGCTGCGAAAATCACTTTCGGCTCAATCTGGGAAAAACGATCAAGGACGCCCTTAATTCCAAAATCCGGTGACGACGATGACCAGATCGCACCCAGACTTGCTGTCGCCAGCATGGCGATTATGGTCGCCGGCAAATTGGGCATAAATCCCACCACCCGATCGTTTTGACCGACTCCGGTAGCTTTCAAAGCCGCTGCGGTTTGGGCGACTTTTTTATACAACCCTGCATAGGTGAGGGTGGAGGCGATCTGATCTTCCCCCTGAAATCGAATCGCAATCCGGTCGTCCCGAAAACGCAGCAAATTCTCAGCAAAATTGAGTCGTGCTCCACCGAACCAATCCGCACCGGGCATTTTGTTCAGATCATCTATGACCTCTTCCGGCTCCGCTGTATGGATAATTTCCATGAAATCCCAGATCGCGGTCCAGAATTGGAGGATATGGGTGATTGACCAGTCGTAAAGTTCAGCATAGTCGCCCAGATTCGTGTTGAATGCTTGATTGACATATTCCCGGAACTGCGTCATTTGTGACGACGCAACGGCCTCCGGTGTTGGTTGCCAAAGGATTCGATGGTCTGCGTTCATGCGAATGTTCAGAATGGATTTAGCTTTTGGGCGGCCAGGGTTTGCGATCCAGACCAAACCGTCTGCCCAGAGTCGTGTACTGATTTCCCGCCAGGCGACCAATTGGATTAAGCAGTCCCGTGTCAATCCGGCCATTCTCGTAGAGAAAATCGGCGATGTGGAATCGAACAATTTCACCAATCACCAGGGATGCACCGCCGGGGCCATCAATTCCCACGTTTACAATTTGAAGCAGCTTGCACTCAAGATTGATGGGCGATTCCTGCACCCGCGGTGGACGAACTGATTCACTGGTGACGGGCGTGAAACCGGCATATTCAAATTCACTCATATCAGATGGAATTTCCGTGGCGGTCTCGTTCATGGCTTCGGCCATTTCCTCGGTAACGACATTGATTACGAATTCACCGGTCGCTTCGATATTCACCAGCGTGTCTTTTTTACTGCCATCAGCCTTACGACCCGGTGAGAAACAAATTGTCGGTGGCGCGGATGAAATGGCGGTAAAAAATGAAAACGGCGCCAGATTTAAAATACCATCTTTCGATTTTGTGGAAACGAAGGCGATGGGGCGCGGGACGATACTCCCGATCATCAATTTGTAATTTTCCTGGCGGGTCTGATTCTTCGGATCAATGATCATTTTGTTTGTCCTGAATCCAACTCAAGGGATAGTTCGCGTCGTCAATTTGCATGGCGAATTCCGTTAACTGCAACGGCTTGAAAGTATCCACCATAACAGCCAATTCGTTCGTTTCCTGTTTACCGATGGAGGCTTCATATTTTCCGGGTTGCGGTCCGTGGGGCAATCCGGCCGGATGCAGGGTGATGGAGCCTTCGCCGATGCCGCTGCGACTCATGAAATTTCCCCGGGAATAATAAATGATCTCATCACTGTCCACATTGCTGTGAGCGTAAGGGGCCGGGATGGACAGTTCGTGCCAGTCAAAAAGGCGGGGCACAAAAGAGCACACCACAAATCCCGGTGCCTGGAATGTCTGATGCACGGGAGGTGGTTGATGGATTTTCCCCACGATGGGCATGAAATCATGGATGTTCAATATCCACGGATAGTAATACCCATCCCAACCGATTAGATCAAACGGATGGTTGGCCTGGAAGATGGTTTGATAGCCATTAACCAGTTTGACTTTAATTTCGAATTCGCCTGTTTCATCAACTGGCGCTTTCAATTCAGGCGTACGAAAATCCCGCTCCATAAACGGTGAATGTTCCAAATGCTGACCGTGTTGATTGCGATACCGCTCCGGCGTTTCAATGGGACCGGCAGACTCCACCCAGAAGAATTGGTTGCCGGTTTCGGATGTAAAATTCAGTTGGTAGGGTATGCCCTTTGGTATAACGATATAATCGCCTTCACGGAATGACATTTTTCCATACAAAGAAATGAGGTGACCTGCCCCGCGTTGGATGTAAATCATTTCGTCCGCATGTCCATTGCGATAAATATACGATCCGTTTTTAGTCGGACTGGCGGTTCCCAATACCACATCACTGTTGAAAAATAGCGGCGTCCGAGCGCTGATCCAATCGCCTCCAACAGAGAGTTTGAAGGTTTCCACATGATGATGACGATGGGTTTTATCGGCTGTAGGTATTAATTCAATGGGCTCGAACGCACCCATTCGCTGAACACGCGTCGGTGGATGGATGTGATAGACATTGGAATAGATGTCGGAAAAACCCTGGCGGCTAACCAACTCTTCGTAATATAGATTACCATTATGGTCACGATGTTGGATGTGTCTTTTGGCCGGGATGTTACCCTGTTGGACATAAAATGGCATGGATCACCTGTGGTTTAAATTTTCGGTAGAATCGTACGCGACAATGGAATTGGTCAGTGTACCGATACCCTGAATCTCCAACTCGATGGTATCACCAACCTCAAGCCAGCCCCCGGCATTCTCAGGTTGAAGTTCCAGAATGCAACCGGTACCAACCGTCCCGGAGCCGATGACATCACCGGGAAATAATTCGACTCCCTCTGAAGCCCGGGCGATCATTTCGCCGAAACTATAGTACAGATCCTGGGCATTTCCCCGGGAAAGTTCCACCCCGTTGCGGCGAGCCAGCATGGTCAAATTATAGCTTTTCCCGACCTTGACCGACTCAAACTCATCAATGGTTACCAGGAAGGGTCCGAGACTCGTGCCGAAATCTTTCCCCTTGGCGGGTCCCAAACCGACCTTCATCTCTTCCCGTTGAATATCACGGGCTGACCAGTCGTTGAGAATGGTGAAACCGGCAATGTGTTTGCCGAAATCTTTCCCCTTGGCGGGTCCCAAACCGACCTTCATCTCTTCCCGTTGAATATCACGGGCTGACCAGTCGTTGAGAATGGTGAAACCGGCAATGTGTT
>MNWS01000191.1 GCA_001872685.1 Fidelibacterota bacterium CG1_02_48_14 | reverse complement strand
TCCTGCCAGGTAATATTTTTATGCAGGAAAAAGGTGTAAGTCTTGAGATCGTCCGAGATTTCATACCGTTCGGCGAGAACCGGACGGTCATAATTCCATGTTTCAAAATCGTATGTCACCAACGGTTCGTAAATGTAATCCAGAAAGCGTGTCGCCGCGGCTGATGTCGAGGTGTAATAATTCAGATTCTCAGGCTCAGCCGATTCCGCTTTGACCAGGGTCCCGCCGGTTCGGGGTGTTTCTAATGTCGGTGAGGAATTGAATATTTTCTGGTCGCCGGTCAGGTCAACTTTAATGCCACCAGCCTGCCCGAAGGCATTTTCAGTGTTAGCCGGTTTTTTCACCTTGATGATATTTGTGAAAATGATGAGAGCCAGAAGGATCGCGATTTGTATTAAAAAAGATCGTTTCATAATCCTTCGATTCAGACCAGGAAAAAGGTTTTAATGTAGAGGTAGCTCAAGGGTACTGCGAAAAATAGAGAGTCGAGACGATCCCAGGCACCGCCATGCCCGGGAATGAGATTGGAGGAATCCTTGATGGCCACATCGCGCTTTACCAATGATTCTGCAAAATCTCCCACCTGCCCAAATCCTCCGGCAATCACACCCAAGGCCAGAATATCAATCCAGCCCAGTTGTGGAATAAATGGTGTCGCAGCCAGGACATATACAGTCAAAATAGCGCCCAATAAGCCTGCCACAGAACCTTCCCAGGATTTATTGGGGCTCACACGGGGAAATATTTTGTGTTTACCAATGGCCGACCCGACGAGATATGCCAACATATCACAAATCCACACGGCCAGAAATATGGTGAGCATCAGTCGTCCGCCAAAGTTTCCCCAGCCTGAAAATCCGGGGATATTCAAACCTCGGGTCTGAATAAATGAACCCATTACCAGGGCAGTATAAACAACCGCAAAAAAGGTGATTGACAGATTCTCAAATACTCGCTGCTCCTTTCGAAACAATTCGACAATGAAGAGCCCAATGATTGAGAGGATGAGCAGCGTAACCAGGTATTCCAACGTACTGCCAACAATTATCATGACCATTGCCAGGTAGATGGCGTAACCCAGAACCGTATTGGGTGACAGATCGTGTTTGCGCATGGCATCAAACATTTCCCGCAGCACAAGTCCGCCGGCAATCGTAAAAAAGATGGCAAATGTCCAGGTGGTGAACAGGGTGATTGCAGCCAGGGTCGGTATCCCTAAAACCGTAATCGTTGTGCGTATTTTAAAGTTCTGGAATGCCATTGTTTAGGCCGCAAACTTATCCTTCAGCCCCTCCTGTTCCAACAAATTTGATGGCTTGAATCGGCCGCCAGTCATGGTTTTTGAAATGTACCTGCGCGCTGGTAGCAGTACCATTTTTTCAACGACTCAAACGCTATTTTTCTTCAGCTTTATTGGGATCGCGATCGCGACTCTGAGGGTCCGGTCTTTCGGGTTGTTCTGCCTGGATTTGTGTTTCTTGCGGATCGGGTATTTTTGATGTCTCAATTTCGCCTTTGGGGGCGATCAGATTAAGTCGTTCCTGGGCACGATTCACCAGTTCAGATTCCGGATATTCCTTTAAAAAGCGTGAATAGTAACCCTTCGCTTTGTCCTGATTCATCAGGTAATGATCATACATCCAACCGAGATTGAATAATGATCGTTCACGCCAGGGTGAATCGGCTCGAGATGAGTCAGCAACAATACGCTCGTAAATTTGCGCGGCCATTTCTCGGTCATGATCTGCCAAGAATGCCTTTTCCGCCGCCATGAAATCCGCCTCCGATTGCAGGGGCTGGGCAGGCTTTTCGTGCACCACAAAGAATTTCTCGTAAAGGGCAGGATAGTTCGTTTGAATATGCGATTTTTCCACCATCGCCGCAGTGGAATCATGTTCGATTTCTGCAGCAAGGTAGTACCGCATAAATGCCGCCTGGGCTATCAACCCCGAATCCCGTGTTGTTTTCTCAATCATATTCAACAAGACCCGTGTTGAATCATAAAAGTGAAAATTGAAAACAAATTGTTCGGCCAGGGCATATTGGTTCCGGAGGATTTCTTCGCTGATGCGCAGGGAATCAACCCTGCTGACCGTAGGCATCATGAGGGAATCATCCGGCAGTGCGGTAGATTGTTCAGGCAAAGAGTCATGTAACGTCTCAATGGGTTCATTATCAGGGATTATTACCTTTAAGTCGAACGCCGCCACATTGGGGTAGATTTTAGTCTCAATGGGTTCATTATCCTCAGGGATTATTGCCTGATTCGGTGTCGTAGCAGGTAAACGGCCATGGGGACGCTTCCCCGTGGTGGCTGTTGCACCTCTGGGCGGATTCTGATTCGCCTGAGCTTTATCCTCTGGTGGCCGACCGATCAACTCGCGCTGCAAATTTCGATACTCGGCCTGTGTGCCGTTGTACCGCTGGATTTGTTTCTTGCGCATCTCCGCAATGGGCACAAATTCGGATTTTCGATCGTGGTAAGTCACGCTGCCATACGCTTCCGAGGCTTCTTTGTACTGGTGAAAATGGTTCAGGTATAGCTCGCCCAACCAGTAGGCTGCTTCCGCAGCTACCGGTTTATTGCGATATTCCTCCATCACCCGTTTGAAGCGGGAAATCGCTTCATCATCCCAACCCTCTTCATAATACGCTTTACCCAGTTCTACCTCCAACTGGCCCTGGATGTCCTGGAACTTTTCATCCAGAAGCATGACTTTGATCATTTCGATCGCCTCATGCTCCCTTTCCAATTTTTGCAGCATACGATTCTGGTTGATGATTGACTGAATTTTTAAATTTTCACTGGGGCTGTAACGCGACACATCCTGATAAGCTTTCAATGCCCCTTCATAATCGGCACCCTCTTTCAGCAGATTCCCAATTTGAAATTGGGCTTCAGCCTGCGTCTCACCATTCCGGGACTCTGAAATAACCCGTTCGAGATAATGTCGCGCCAAAGCCAGACTGTCTTCAGCAATGGCGATTTGCCCTAAAAGCAGGTAACTCTCCACATGAATACGCGGCTCCCTGGATTTCTCAATGGTGCGCTTCGCTTCGTGCTTGGCCATAACCAGATCAGCCTGTTGCATCAGACAGCGACCAAGCCAGAGCGGCACTTCTGCCGTGAAAGGCGAGTCAGGATATTGGGTCGCTAATTCCTCGAAATAGCGTCGAGCCAGACGATAATCCTGTCGATAGTAATAGGACCGGGCGATAATGAATTGGGCATCATCGCAGTATTCGCTTTCCGGAAATTTAGTCAGCAGTCGTTTCGATTTATCAATGGCCTTGGCATAGAGCTGAATTTCGTCCCGGCTGACCGTACCGGTCTGGTTAAGCTCCGTGGCTTTTTGAGCTTCAGCGTAATAGGTTTTTGCGTTGTAAAATGTGTTGTAATAGGCACAACCGTTAAAAAAAATGACGACCATGAAAATGGGGATAGTGATACGATTAAGCCAATGCAAACTGGAGCTCCTCAAAAAGTTGGGGTAAAATTTCACCGGATGGTTGTTGCAGGACGAGATCGGCATGCACACTGAATGGCGTCCGATTGGGATTAATTTCGATAACTACCGCACCGTGATTTTTCGCTTCAAATGGTAATTGTGCAGCGGGATAAACCTCTGTGGAGGTGCCAATGGAAAAAAACACATCCGCGCGACGGGTAAGTTCAAAAACCCGGGTTAAGGTCTCCCGTGGCAATGATTCACCGAACCAGACGACACCCGGTCGCGCCATTCCCCCACATTCGCACTGGGGAATTCCATGCGTCTTCAGGTCGAAATTTGGAGGCATATCCAGCGCCATGCCACATTCAAGACATTTCGTAGCGAAAATGTTTCCGTGTAACTCATAGACCTCTCGATTCCCGGCGCGGTTATGCAGGTCATCAACATTTTGAGTCGCAACAATCGCCTCATTGAAAATGGATTGAAACCGGGTAATGCCAAAATGCGCCGGATTCGGTTCCACTGAAATAATTTTTTCACGCCGGTAAAGATACCATTCCCAGACCAATTCCGGATCCTGGCGAAAGCCATCAACACTCGCCAAAATCATGGGATCATATTTTGACCAGTATCCATCCTTATCCCGAAAAGTCGGCACTCCACTTTCTGCAGAAATGCCTGCTCCGGTAAAGAAGACCATTCTGCAATCTTTTGTAAACCTGGTTTTGACCTGCTCCGGGAGTAAATGCATGGGATAAATATAGACCGGTTGTGGGTTTTCTCAAACGATTGGTCATTCGACATTGGTCATTGGTCATTCGACATTGGTCATTCCCTCTCTTCTCCCCGATCTGCGTTGAAGGGCGAGCTGGTGGTGGATCGCTACTTGAGCTTTGAGCTTTGAGCTTTGAGCTTTGACATTGGACATTGGTCATTCGACATTCGGCATTCGGCAGAAAATCACCCGGCCTCAGGAATAATATCTCGTTCTGGTACTCGTACTCGTACTCGGCATCTTCCTCTCTCCTCTTTCTTCTTTCTCTAATTCGACTGTGGACATTCGACATTG
>MNWS01000277.1 GCA_001872685.1 Fidelibacterota bacterium CG1_02_48_14 | reverse complement strand
TTTATGGTCACACCATTTGATTTAAGGAGAAAAAAAAGAAACCATGAACACCATACTTGGCGCCAATGGCGTAATCGCCAGGGAGCTATCGGGGGCACTGGCTAAATCTTCCCAACCCGTCCGACAAGTGAGCCGGAACCCGCACCGGATCAATGAAACGGATGAGGTCATTACCGCCGATCTGCTGGATAGTAAGGCAACTGCCAATGCGGTCGCTGGTAGCGAGCTCGTCTATCTGGTCGCCGGCCTAAAGTACAACACTTCCGTCTGGCAGGAGCAGTGGCCGCGCGTGATGCGCAATGTGATTGACGCTTGCCAGCGGCACGGTTCTCGACTCGTGTTCTTTGATAATGTCTATGCCTATGGTCGCGTGGATGGCCAGATGACGGAAGAGACACCGTTTAACCCCATTAGCAAAAAGGGCGAGGTGCGCGCGAAAATTGCAACGCTGCTGCTGGATGAAATTCATCGCGGCAATCTCCAGGCGATGATCGTGCGCGCGGCGGATTTCTACGGACCCGGCGCTGTTAACAGTTTTCCGAATGCGGTGGTGTTCCAGCGCCTCAAAGCCAAAAAATCGCCCCAGTGGATCGGTAATCCCACTGCCATACATACCTTCACCTTTACACCGGACGCGGGTCCTGCCCTGGCTGTTCTCGGAGCTGCGCCAGAGGCATTCGGCCAAACCTGGCACCTACCCACCACCAAGGAACCCTTTACTGGCACTGATTTCGTGCGATTGGCGTGTGAACTGGCCGGTCAGCCGAACAAACTGATGGTGGCGCCACACTGGATGATGAAGCTCATGGGTCTTTTCGTGCCGGTGCTCCGGGAAAACGAAGAGATGATGTATCAACTGAACTTTGACTATCGTTTTGACAGCAGCAAGATCGAGTCGGCATTCGGCCTGAAAGCGACATCGTACCGCCAGGGAATTAGGGACACACTGAACAAGGCGGCAGACAATCGGGGTTAGTGATCTGCCCCCAGGACGGGAGCGAAGGTAATTTAAGCTGCCCGACACCTCGGATGTCACGTTGAGTAGCTCAAAGGGCATATCAATTGTCGGCTCATTGAAAATTCAATTCGTTCTCGCAAGCCCATTCGGAACATTCTCTGTTCATGCCTAGACCTGCTGAGTTCATCAAGTTTGACTTGATCAAACAAGTGCCACACTTAACTTCTTCTAATTCAAATGCGTTGGGGACTTAAATTGCACGAATAAACTTAGATGTGGAATAATTTTGCCCTGCAAAGACCCCGCTACATGTCCTCGGTTGGAAAATTGATGTTCAATGGCGTAAAAGGGAGGGTAGTATCGATTTTTTGTATCAGGGAACCAATTCATAAAAGGTGAGAAAAGATGGAATCTTCGATTTATAAAGAAAAATGGCGTGAGATTTGTTTTATTCTATCAGAATCAGTCAAAGACAACATTTCTGAAAAAGAATTCGAGCACCAGGTTGTGCGTGCCCTGGGGGTTCTCGGTTGGCGGGAGTATAAAGGAGAGATCGAGAGACAACATTCCATACCAATTGGTCGACAAGGAATTTTAAAGCCAGATCTGGTAGTTTATAGCGCTGAAAAAAATGCTCTCATTGCGATTGAAGTAAAAAGACCACAAGAGGATCTCTCGCGAGATGATTCAATATCACAACTGAAGTCATATATGAGACAATTGAAAGCAGACTTTGGGTTTCTGATCGGTAACCAAGTACGGGTTTATTACGATGGTAACCTTAACCCACAAACTGATCCCTTGCATATTTACACGATTCAGTTATTTACAGATGAGACAGATGGTATAACATTTACCGAGCTATTTGAAAAAGGCAATTTTTTATCCAAATCTTACCTACCTATCCTTGAAAATATTATCCGAAAGTACAACACAAAACAAGAGACTGAAAAACTAAGGAATATTTTATTGTCTGAGGAAACGCGCATAAAAATTTTGGCTTTTCTCGAGAAAGAATTCGCTGATTATGATAGCGATCTCTTTGTTGCTGTTATGTCTGGCTTAAAACTTTCAATTAGAACCAACCTTTCCGAGCAGCCGCTTCAGCAGGTAGGGATAAATTCAACGGATAAAAGTTCCAGGTATCTTAGGAGAAGCGCCAAACCGAATGATCCCATCGATTTTAAATCTTCCGGTAAAACCTACTCTTTGACAGAATTGAGAGATATGAATTTAGGCAAGCAAGATAAGCCAGAGCTTTTAACCATTCGAGGCAATGATTTTGACGTAAAGAACTGGACTGACATAGATAAAATCTTCGTAAAATGGTTGATCGAAAATAATTTCTTGAATAAAGATCACTTACCTATTCACAGTTACTCAGGGAAAGAGAAATTTTTTATTAACTTTTCGAAACAACATAAAAGATCCAAGTATGACGGACAATGGTCGCTTGTTGTCGAAGGTTTCTATGTTGATTCAAAATACAATGCGGATGGCCATAAGAAGAATATTCTCAAAACTCTTGAGGATTTAAAAATGGAGGATTTGGATTTAAAAATAAAATTCCGTTGAAGCCTACGGTAGAAAATGGAAAGAATCTAATCGAGAGTCACAATTACATAACCTTCACCTAACCGTTCGTTGATAGTTCAGACACCGGAACTTCCCATCCCGTGCTGGTATAAAACTGCAACAGCATCATGAACTTTAATCAAAAAGGAACACAGGATATGACCCAACAATATATTGCTCTATTGAAGATTGGTCTTATGGCGGCCGGATTATTATTAATCCCTTTGCTGGCTATGATTTTCACCCATGAGGTGGTCTGGAGTCCGGGTGATTTTATCATTGCCTGGCTCCTTCTGACCAGCGCCGGGGTTGCCTACAAATTGGTCGCCAGCAGGTTGAAAAACCCGGCCTATAAATATGCCGTGGGTATCGCGGTACTCACCGCCCTGCTTCTGGTCTGGATGAACCTGGCTGTTGGATTGATCGGCAGCGAGGATAACCCCGCCAATTTACTTTACGCGGGTGTGTTGCTGGTGGGTTTGGTGGGTGTCCTGGTGGCTCGTCTGGAACCGCGCCGCATGTCCCGGGCATTCTTCGTTACTTCGGCTGTTCAGGCACTCGTTCCGTTTATTGCCCTGGTGATCTGGAAACCACCTTTGTCCACAATGGAACAGACCCTGGGAGTGTTGGGTGTGATCGCTTTGAATACGGTTTTCGCAGCTTTGTGGTATGCTTCGGCCCGGCTGTTTCGAAAAGTGGCACGAGAACAGACGCTCCCGAATTATGCACCCTGATTTTGGGTCAGTTAGCTGAATTTAATGCTACTCTTTAACACTACCCAACATGATGCCCTCAATATAGAAGCGCTGCAGCGTTAAAAAGACAAGGATCACCGGCAGGACTGTAAGCACTGCCCCGGCCATCATCAATTCCGTATCCTGAGCATGTTCACCCGAAAGATTGGCCATGGCTACCGGAAGGGTATACATATTCTCACGGGTCATGATGATCAGCGGCCACATGAAATCATTCCAGGTTCCCATAAATGTAAATAAACCCAGGGTTACCAGTATGGGCTTGGCCAATGGCAGGACAATATGCCAATAAATTTTAAAATCGCTGGCACCATCCAAACGGGCTGCCTCAATGAGTGAGTCCGGGAGTGAATTGATGTATTGCCGGATAAGGAAAATGCCAAAAATACTAGCCATTCCGGGGATAATGACCCCGAGGTAGCTGTTTATCAACCCCATCTGGTTCATCATTAAAAACAGGGGCAGCATGGTCACCTGGGCAGGGATGATCATGGCTGCCAGCAGGAGTTTGAATAAACTTTCTTTGCCCGGGAAATGGAATTTCGCGAAGGCAAATCCCGCCATGGAATTCACCAGCAAAGAAAGCCCGGTAATGCTAACGGAAAGGACCAGGCTATTGAAAAAATAGCGCAAAATATTCATGGATTTAAACAGGCGGATATAATGCTCCAGGCTGAAAGAATCGGGAATAAAGCGCGGTGGAAACTGGTTGGCGCCGCCCTGAGGCATGAAGGAAGCCGAAATCATCCAGAGGAACGGAATCAGTGTCATTGAGGCAATTGCAATGGCCAGCAGGTGTATCAGGAATTTATTGAGCTTCATCCTTTAAACCCCGCTGTAGTGTTTTTGGAGGCGCAACTGGACCAGGGTTGCAATAAACAGGATCATGAATAACACAAAGGCAAGCGCAGCCGAATAGCCCATTCGCCACCAACGGAATCCTTCCTGGTACATGAGGAGAACAATACTCAGCGTGGCATTCATGGGACCGCCCTGAGTCATGACATAAGGTTCTGCGAAGAGCTGGAAATAACCAATGATGGTAATGATAGATACGAAGATTGTTGTGGGCAGGAGCATGGGGAGGGTGATGTGGAGCAATTCCTGCCATTTCCCGGCGCCATCTATACGCGCGGATTCATACAGTTCTGGTGGAATATTTTGTAATCCGGCGATAAAGATAATCATGTTGTAACCAAAATTTTTCCAGACTGCCATGAGAATGAGCGCCAGCATGGCCCATTTCGGGTTCCCCAACCAGTCCACCGCACCGATACCCATAAAACTCAGTAGATAATTGACCAGCCCGAACGAGGGATGATAGATGTAGCGCCATACGACAGCTACGGCCACGAGTGTGGTAACGACGGGTAGGAAGTAGGCCAGTCTGAACAGGGACATGAAACGGATGAGCTTTGAATTGAGGAGCAAGGCCGTACCGAGGGAAACGATCAGGGATAGGGGAACGCCAACGAACACGAAATAGAGGGTGTTGCGCATGGCTTTCCAGAAAAGTGGATCGCTTAATAAATTTTTATAGTTTTCCAGTCCTACAAATCGCGCATTCGAGCTATCTGCCAGGGAATAGATGTCAAAATCAGTAAAGCTCATTAAAAATGACGCGACCACGGGAATAAAGAAAAAGACAGCGATGAGCAAAAGCGCTGGAGCCAGAAATAGAGCAGGACTCATCCAGACCTTGAAAAATCGCCCCGTTCTCATGTGAATTTCAGTTCCATTAATTTTGACTAATCCCGAGATAGTAACCAGCGACGCTTTTCCAGGATTTTATCCACATCCTGATCCAAAAGCTCCATTGCTTTTTCAGCCGACCATTTTCCAAAGACAACATACTCCAGGTACTGCTGAAGTTTCATCGCTATCTGTTCCCATTCAGGCACTTGCGGGGTGTTTTTCACGGATTTGAGTTGATGGAAAAATGCTGCGGTTGGTTTTATTCCGGACAACCCCATGGAATTCCAGGTTTCCAGGCGAGCCGGCAGATCACCGGTTTGCTTATAGAATTCTGATTGCACGTCGGGTTGCGATAAATATTCAATCCAATCCCAGGCGAGATCCTTGTGCCGGGAGGAACGGAAAATTACCAGCGATGATCCACCAGCGAGAGAGAGTCCGGGATAATCTTCCGTCCTGAGACCGGGCAAGGGGGCGGTGTTCCAGTCATCCTGCATCTGCTCGGGTAGTCTTCGGGTCATTTCCCCGATATTCCAGGGACCACTGATATACATTGCGAAGGTACTTTCCTGGAAACCCTGATAAACGTTATTCACCTCGGTCATGCCTTTGGGGGCTAGGCCCTCCTGAAAAAATTGATCGTATATTTCAAGGCCTTCCAGGAATTCCGCGCCTGAGAATCCACCTAAGCTGGCTTTCTCCCTGAGTATCTCCGACCCCTGCTGCATTCCCAATACAATGGGCACCACCCATTCGTTCAAGGGCAGGAACAGGCCATATTTTGAATGGCCACCCTTGACCAATCGTCTGGAAATCTCCAGCATCTCCTCCCAGGTTTCAGGAGCTCTTTCCCAACTGATTTTGTTGAGCAGATCAGTTCGGTAAAAAAGTAAGCGCGTATCAACGTACCAGGGAATACCGTACAATTTTCCTTCAATCCGATTCGTTTCCCAGATGCCCGGAAAATAAGAGGCTGGCGAGATCATATTCGATGAATCCACAGACGGATCTAAATTTTCAAGAGCATCAAGCACAACGAATTCGGGGATCCAGGTATTGCCCAGTTGGCAGATGTCGGGTAATGAATTGCCGGCATAAGCGGTGAGGAGTTTCTCATGAGCTGCCGTCCAGGGAATATTCTGAACCGCGACGTGGACACCGGGATTCTCGGATTCAAACCCTGCAACAAACTGACGTACCCTGTCGCCTTCGGCTCCGAAAGCCCAGAAGTCCAGCGTGACGATTTTTTCGCCCCGACTATTGCTACAGGATATGCTCATCAGCATAAGGATACAGCCAAGGAGCAGGCTTGCGATCAGGGTTCCTGGATTGAGCTTCCTCACGATGCAAAAACTTTCATCGTATCAGCAGCAATTTGCCCGTTTTGGACTCAGACCCGCTGAAAAGCCGGAAGAGATACATACCGCTGGCAACGTCCCCACCTCCATCGTTCGTTGCATCCCAATAAATCCTACCTGAACCTGCCTCTTGCGGCTGGCTATGGTGATAAAGTTCATGACCCAGTAAATCGTAGATTATCAGATTTACATTGCTCGCTTGTGGCGTCTGGAAGTGAATGCCAACACGACCGTTGAAAGGATTGGGATAGGTGCTCAACAAACGAAAATCCTGTGCGGATAGCAAGCGGTCATCATCAGGCTGAATACCAACCGTTGTATCCGGAAAAAATCCCATGGCTTCCAGTGCCGGAGCAATTTCGGGGTTAGCCATGAATTGATTCCAGATCAGGTTGCTGCGATAATTTTCTATCATCACAATGATGGGTCCCTGGTCAATCGCCAGATAAGAGCTGGAATACCAATCCTGGGTTTCATTAAAAGCATCATAAAAACCAAAGGGGCCGAAGATTCTGTCGCCATGGTCTGTATAAAAATGGCGAAGCGCGGCCATGGACTCAACGGGGGTATAAGGAAAACTTGACAGCGCCGCAGTAGGCGTGATGGTTCCATTATCCCGATCCATCGTGGGTTCATGAGCCAGGTAGCCAAAGGGGTCATCACTGGCTGTAAGTCCCCAACAATTCTCACCATAACCAACATAGCCACCGGGATTGTCGATACACCAGGCCCGGTTGATGAGCGTGTGATTCCGGTTGTTGAAAAAATAATTGGTGTGGCTGTCCTGAATCCCACGCGGGTCGAATCCCAGATAGGAATAATGGGCAAAGAACAACGGTCCACCATAGGGCCAGCCCACGTCAAGATTAATGCCGTAATAGCTGTTTCCGTTGTCATAGGCAGGGGACGATGCAAACCCATTCTCCCAGAGTTCACCCGGTACACCATGAGTCGGTGAGGCAACGGCTAACAGGTACACGATTCCGGTTTCGTTGGGTCCCTGAAGCGCAAAATTCATGGCCCAATCATGATTGGGTGACCAATGCCAGTAGAGAAAATTGCTTGTTGGTGTGCGTCGATACCAGTCCCACTCGACACCCTCCCATAAGGTCGTTGCCAAACTCACCAGAGCCTGTTCAACGGGATCAGCACCATCGAAATAATTTCGTGCGGCCAGGATTCCTTGAATCAGGAAGGCTGTTTCCACCAGATCACCGCCATCATCGTATTGGCTAAAGGGGATCACCTCTCCCGTGCTGCCGTCCATCCAATGGGACCAGGCACCATGAAAGCGATCTGCCGTTTCAAGAAACTGAAACAGCTCCAATAGCCTGCTGGCAGCGTCACTCCTGCTGACAAAGCCCCGCTCAGCTCCCACAACGATGGCCATGATACCAAAACCGGTCCCGCCACTGGTCACCGTTTCGCTATTCCCCGGTGTACGTTCGAGAGCCATCTTTGAGACCGGATGGGCATAATCCCAGAAATATCTGAAGGTGGCTTGCTGTATCATGTCCAGAAAAGCCTCGTCATCCTGACTCTGAGTGCTCACCTCGACGCTGAGGGATAGCTCGGATTCGTTATAGCTCCCATCAATGGCTGAGACTTTGTAGAAACCAGACAGATTTGTTTCACCAAGGAAATGGTTAAAGAAGGGAATATCCGGCTGCGCGAATCCTACCAGGCTGTAGGTTCCGCCCCAGTTGCTGCGATAAATTCGATAACCTGCTACATCTTCGTCATCCACCGGGGTCCAGCTCAAATCCACATGCAGGTCATAACCGACCGCTGCAAGATTCGCAGGAACAGCCGGTGCCGTTGTGTCACTATTTCCAAAGGATGTCATCCGGATCTCATCCAGAAAAAGGGTATGCTCACTCGCGTCGGATGTACTCTGACCATAAAAGATGGTTTTGATGGATGACATATTGGCATTACCGGCCACCGCATAAAAAGTATCCAGGGGCATTGAGACCAGTTGCCACTGTCCCATGGGGATGGAATCGACAAATGCACCCATATTCACCGGACTGGTTTTTTGATTGCCGGTATCCTCCAGGTAAATATTAGGCAGATCATTATTGGTCAAAACGCCGTCCGAATACATCCAGAAAGTGAGGAGATCCTGGGTGCCGAGATCGTGTCCCGGCCAGCCAATTTCCGCCACCGCTGCACCCCAGTTACCACCCGCCTGGCTGGTCCAATGGAGCCGTAAACTATTGTTTCCCATGAATACGGTAGTCTCATCCACCGGGAATTTCTCACCGATGCGTTCCAGCAAGCTGGGTGAATTTACAAAGCACCAGCTTGGATCGTATGCCGTGGATGTGGGGCTGTCGTCAAAAAAGACATAATCCTCAGCCTGGGCGAATTTCGCCGTAAGACCCAGGACCAGTATTGAGCTGATGATTAATGATTTCATAGTCATCTCCCTCCCTTGGTAAGATGAATCGTAATATGGCAGTGTAGCATTCTCTCTTAAAATGGTGACAACACCTGGTCGTTGAAACTGGGTTCAGGGTTCTCAAATGACGTGAACACACAAACAAAAGTGGAGAACCCTGTCATGAAGCCAGTGGCAGAAGGTAAACTTTTGGAAGAGATCTTGGAAGAAGTAATCGATTACAAACCTCCACCGAAACATCAGGTGAATCTGAGCGTCAGCTGCCAATGCCTGTGGTTTTTCTTCTGAACAGGGCGAATGCTGTCCGGATTTAGCCTGAGAATGGCTGCCAAGCCTTCTCCCGGAGCTTGGTACCCGAAGTCCCAGGGATGGACGCGACCCTATTTATCCCGTGGGAAGAGCCGTACGTTCTTCGCAGAAAACACTTGGCGCCACTTGGCAAATCACCTAACTCACTCAACAACAGGTATTTACCGGCCCACAAACTCACTTTACAGTGAGTTAATATTAATGGCTTGACAAATACCAGGACGTCCATATATTCGAATGTAACCGCTTACATATTCTGAATACGGAGACGATGAGTTCCACGTATGGTGATCAAATGACAACGATAAAGGATGTAGCCAAGGTCGCAAACGTGTCCACCGCTACTGTCTCGCGTGTCCTGAATAACTCCGACAAAGTCAGATCAGCAACGCGAGAACGCGTGAACACGGTTATCCAGGAGCTGAACTTTATTCCCAACGCCGCCGCTGTGGGATTGCAACGCAAAAAAACAAAGACAGTTGGCCTCATATTTCCTGACGCCAGCGCCTATTGTTTCGCTGAGATCATCCAGGGAATCAATCGTCATCTCTCTCAAAACGATCATCAGATTCTGATCTCCAGTGCTCATGATGAGGCGGAAGAAATCAAAATTATCAATGGTTTTGTCAGGGGCGGGCGTATTGATGGCTTGATTATGATGATGCCCTCTGCAAATGGAAACAATGGGTTCAGAATCCCTTTAGCGTATAAAATTCCTGAGGTTTTCATCTCCTGTGAAATCAATGCTCCCAGATCTACTACCATCTTACTGGACAACTACAACGCTGCAACAGAAATGATGGAGCATTTATCAAAGTTAGGGCACAAGCGTATCGCTTTCATACATGGGGGTGAGCATAACTATGATGCCCATGAACGCTATCGGGGATATATGGATGGCATGAAAGCTTACCCTACTGACGGTGAGCTGAACCTTGTCGTTATGGGAAACTTCACAGAATCCTCAGGATTTCAGGCGACTCTCGAACTCATGAAACGCAACCCGAGACCAACAGCTATCTTTGCTGCCAATGATGCCATGGCGATTGGTGCCATTGAAGCCGCCAGGGCTCTGAAACTCAGGGTGCCTGCAGATTTGGCTATCGTCGGGTTTGACGATATTTCATCCGCCGCCTACATGGATCCGGCACTCACCACCGTACACGTTCCCTTGCGTCGCCTTGGACATCTGGCCGCAGAAGCGATGCTGAAAAATTTGAAAACCAATCCCGCCGATCGAACGACAGAAAAGATCATTATTCCACTGCAACACATCATTCGCAGATCTTGTGGTAGTGAATAGAAAGTCGAGATAGAAAATTTTTTTTAAAAAAGGGTCCTTTTCCATGGAAATCAAACCAACTGATTTCGGAAGGAGGATTTCAATCGCAAGCAAACAGGAGGACGTGATGAAGAAATTACGTGTATTACCAGCACTCCTAGTGGTTTTTACCACTCTGAGTTATCCGGTAGCAGTTATGGCCGGAAGTCACGCTGATCCGGCCTTTATAAAGGTCGTGTCGGTCGAAACCGCTCCAACCGTGGATGGTGTTCTCGATGAAAATGTCTGGGCTCGCCGCTATGATCGGCTGGTCTTTAATGCGGGTATGGGCACGGGTGATGTTGACTTCGCCGTCACTGGTGGCGTTGAAGTTCAAGCCCCTTATACCGACACCACCAGTACAATTGTTAAGATTGTTCATGATGGTCTTGACTTGTACATCAGTCTGGATTCGGATGATAAATCCGTCTGCCGCTTCAACAGCAGTTGGGAAGGCGATGGCATGTTCATGAAGATAAAAGATGCCAGTGGCGCTGATATGGAATATAAACTGTACTTCAATCTTGAAGGTACAGATCCAGATATTCATCTGGAAGTTCCAGGCCTCTATCCAACCTCAGCCGAAGGAGCCGCTTATAAAAAACCAGGTACTATTGTAAACGATACCACCAGTGTCGATTCAGGATATACTGCAGAACTTGTGATTCATCTTGCTGATCTGGGTTATACAGATATGTATGCTGATATTCCTGTGCTGATCAACATTTTCGATCCGGATGGTTATACCGGTGTAAGTGGCGAAGCCTGGACTGTCGGTCAATTTTACAAAGCCTGGTGGGGCAGTGAATGGGGTCCGGACATGCGCATTCTGCGATTGGCAGATCCACCCACCCGCGTCGCTTATGCTACTGAAGATAATATTGTCCTGGACGGTCAGATCAATGAGGCCTTCTGGGCCGGAGCCGAATCAGTTGTCGTCGGCCATAATACCAACGGCTCCACCGGTGGTTATTATGCACAGTGGAGCGATTCGTCAAATGACTATACGGATGCTAGTGAAACGAGCATTAAGTTCATTCATAACGGCGAATTACTCTATATCGCAGTAGAATCAAATGATATGTCAGTGGGTAAATGGTCTCCAGGTTGGGAAGCTGATGGCCTGTTTCTCTGGATGACGGACAAGGGTGATTATGCCCCAACCGCCCGTAAAGAGATTAAAGCCATGTATTTTACCGGTGTAGAGGGAGACGGAATTTCCTTTGAAACCAATGATCAAATTCCAACAGGCTCTGCAGAAGGTGCCAGCTTTGAACCGGAGGGAACGGTAACCCACACGGGAAACAATGGCGACGATGCGGGATATTCCATTGAGGTGGTCATCAATACGGCTGATTTTGGGTATGAAGTGGGTGACACTGTGCGTTTAAGCACCGTAATCTGGGATCTGGACTATTCCAGTGCAGATGAATACGATGCCGCTATTGCTGATTATGCACCTGAATGGTGGGGAACCCAGTGGGCTGATCCCAATTTTGAAAGATACTTTTTGTATCGCGGTGTTATTTTGAGTTCTGAACCGGTTTCTGCCACTGATTTTGAATCAGTACCCCTAAGCTTTGATCTTTCTCAAAATTATCCTAATCCTTTCAATGCCGGGACGGTCATCAGTATGTCCCTGCCTGAATCAGGTGATGCGAATTTGGCGATTTACAACATGCTGGGCCAGAATGTCGCCACCCTGTATAATGGTTTCCTCTCTTCCGGAAGTCACAATTTCACCTGGAATAGCCTGGGAAATGACAACCAGCAGCTCAGTACAGGCGTGTATTTTTACAGGTTGACAGTTGGTGATCAGGTTGCCACAAAGAAAATGGTAATGATCAAATAATCCCCCTGTCGTTGTATCATTCACAACGATTACATGAGGATTTTGACTACGAAAGATCACTGTTGTCCGAGTTTCAAGGTGGCGGTATTCAGTGCTGCCACCTTGAAAATATCGGTGGATAAATCATGTGAAATATCATGGATGAACAACAATTGAAATGGATGTTCATAAAGATGAGATCAGGAATACTGATCGCGATGATCTTTCAATTCCTTCCCCTGGTGTGCTTTTCGGGTACGACCGGTAAGCTCAGCGGCAAAATCACAGACGCTGAAACGGGTCAGCCCTTTCCCGGTGCCAATGTCTTCCTGTCGGGTACGAATTACGGCGCAGCTACCGATATAGATGGCTATTACATGATTCTAAATGTTCCACCCGGGACATACAGTTTAAACGTGCAGATGATCGGTTTTCAAAACATCCGCCAGGACAATATCAAGGTCCTCACCGACTTCAATTCCATCAACGATTTTAAGTTGACTGCCCAAGTACTGGAGGCAGGAACCCAGGTTGAGGTCATCGCAACCCGACCGGATATTCAACGTGACCGTACCAGTACGTTGGCGGTGATCGGTTCAGAAGAAATTGATAAACTGCCGGTGCTTGAAATGGGTGATCTGGTTGGTCTGCAAGCCGGGGTGGTGGATGGTCACTTCCGGGGTGGCAGAAGTGGTGAAGTGAGCTATATGCTGGATGGGATTAGTGTCACCGATCCCTATAACGGTGAAATGGCTGTGACCATTGATAACAGCAACATTCAGGAGATCAAAGTGATCAGCGGTACTTTTAGTGCCGAATACGGACAGGCCATGAGCGGTGTTGTGAATATCGTCACCAAGAGCGGTGCACCGAAATTTGGATTGTCCGTAAATGTTTTTGGGGGTGATTTTGTTTCCAGAAACACGAATTCCTTTGTGAATATTGACCAACTTGATCCGTCACAGAACCTCAGCGGCGAATTAACCCTAACCGGCCCCCTGGGAATTCTTGGACAGGATGCGGGTTTTGTTTTTAGTGTAAAAAATCAATCGAATGCAGGTCATCTATACGGCATCGAAGAATTTCTACCCTCAGATTCGTCCAATATCGATGACCCTGATCCGGAAAGCTGGTATATCTCCCGAACGGGAAGCGGCGATGTCGTACCCATGAATTTTAAAAACACCTTTTCCACACACGGCAAACTATCAAAGCACCTGGGACCCAAGTTCCGAATCGATCTCTCTTCTGATCTTACCAGGCAGTCCTGGTCAAATTACGACCATCTATACAAGTATAATCCCCAGGGTATTCAGACTCATTTTAAGGATAGCTACCAGACAACCCTGTCCCTGAACCATTTCCCAAGTTCAAAATTATTTTATACCATCAACTTCTCCCGATTCAAATCCGACCTGAGTAATTATGTCTACGAAGACTACAAGGATGAGCGCTACGTAAGTACCCTATTATCCAGGCGGTTGGGCTATGGATTCTACACCGGCGGAATGGACATGAGTCACTTCTACAGAAGCAGCACCGTCAATACAATTAAAATCAATCTGATTGCCCAACCCAATCGCCATCATGAATTAAAGACTGGAATTGAAGCCCGGAAAAGCGAGCTCTGGCAACATGATTTCAGTATTAAACTGGATCGCAGTACAGCATGGCTACCTGAAATATTTCCTGAAGAGCATTGGGGCAATAACGAGTACCGTCACAGTCCCCTGGAAGTAGGGATCTGGCTTGAAGATAAAATCGAGGCTGAACGTCTTGTGCTGGTGGCAGGACTACGCTATGATTATTTCCAGCCTGATGGACTTGAACCTTTGGATCTGCGGGACCCGGATGGGAGTTACGCTGGAAATCAGGCGGAGGCATTTAAGTCTGCCCCAAGCTCATCCCAATTATCTCCCCGCCTGGGATTATCCTATCCTATTAGCGACAAAGGTGCAATCCACATTTCCTATGGACATTTTTTCCAGATCCCGGTCTATGAATATCTCTATCATAACTCAGAATTTGAAATTCAGGGTGGCGATCTAAAGAGCATCGTTGGTAATGCTTCTCTTTTACCCAAGAAAACAGTCATTTATCAATTCGGCTTGCAGCAGATGCTTTCTGCTCATCTCATTCTGGACATCACGGGCTATTATAAAGACATGCGGAATCTGGCGGGGACGCAAATTTATGAGCTCTACGTCCTGGGTGATAGTTATGCCCGTTACGAAAATCAAGACTATGGTAATGTCAGAGGCGTCGCTCTGTCACTTGCCATGAAGCAAATAAGTCTTTTCTCAGGCTCCATCGAATACACCTATCAAACAGCCGAGGGCAACGCCTCTGACCCGAGAAGTGTCTTCAATGACCGCCAAAGCGACCCCCCTCGTGCCAGTGAAATCCAGGTGGTACCGCTGGACTGGGATCAAACCCATACCATTAATATTTCCATGACGATGACCGGAAATTACTGGTATCTGAGTCTCATTGGCCAGTATGGCTCCGGGTTGCCTTACACGCCTGAGTTTCAGGGTGAACGTACTGCTTTCCAGAATTCTGAGCGGAAGCCCGGCACGCTAAATCTGGATATGTCCGGAGAATATGCAATCCCCCTGGGAAAATCCCGTCTGGCTTGGTATTTCCTGATCAAAAATGTCATGGATCGTGAGAATGCCAAGGACGTTAATAAAGATACCGGGAGCCCCTCATATAGTCTGATACCGACCTATGTGCCGCAACAATCCATTCACACTTTAGAGGATTTCCTGTCGCGTCCGGATTATTTCCAGGCTCCTCGTGAAGTGCATATCGGGATGAAATTCATACTATGATGGGGATGACATGAGTTTTAAGCACAAAGTCGTTATTCTCTCCATCAGCCTGTTGCTGATCTCAACGCCCATGCTCAAGGCACAGAATACCATTGATGGGCTACACGGCGATCGTAATAATCGCAAACAGGGGCTCCATAACGGAAACCTGGTAGAGACACTGTTTTGGAATTTTGGTGAAGTAGCCTGGTGGGGTAAACAACCCTCCGGCGTCTGGCCCAAAGGAACCAATCACTCCTATATGGATGGCATTTACCCCCTGGTGGCAGCAGAGGTGCAGCTTAGTGACGGACGGATCACGCACATTGTTGAGGGTGGCTACAGAGAGCATTATGAAGAGGGCTCTACGGGTGTGGAGTTTGGATGGCAACCGCTCCCTGATTTTGCCAATCCAGACCAGGATTATATCGCACTAAGCGATGATCCCAATACCTGGCCGCCCTACTGGCCGGATCAGCCGGCTGACTGGGGTGGTTCCTGGAACGGATATTTTGGCAGAAAAACCAATGCCGATCAGGAAAGCTATTTTGTCATGGATGATTACCAGGATTATGGCCAGGATTATTGGGGATTATTCAATTCCGATTCTCTTGATCCCAATCGTGGCGGGCTGGGAATGCGCGTGGCTGTACGTGGTTTTCAATGGTCGAATGTACTGGCTGAAGACATCATTTTCTGGCATTATGATATTACCAATGTATCTACAACCACCTATCCTAAGACGGTTTTTGGGATGTATGCTGACGCGGGAGTAGGCGGACAGAACGACAGTAACGATGATCTGGCTTTCTACGACCTTTCACTGGATCTGGCATATACCTGGGATTCCAACAATCTGGGTGAGGGTAACTGGGAGACGGGCTACGCCGGTTATGCATTTTTGGAAAGTCCGGGAAATCCTTTCGATGGCATTGATAATGACGAAGACGCATCTGCCGGTGCATCACCTGAGCTGGGAAGTGCGGATTTTCAACCGCGGAACCTGGTTGATGATGTTGTGCTGATCGATTACCAAAATATGACCGTGGACAATAATCGGGGGCGCATACTCACCAGTTTCAGCGCGGGAGGATCAGATGATTTTTACCATTTTTCCGGCGACAGCCTCTTCCTGAATCAATATGATAGCGTGAGCGTCTATCTGCGCGGTTCAAGCTACAGCGAAATACCCTTCAATGGTGTGGATGACGATCTGGATGGAATTATTGACGAAAACGAATCGGTACACATGGGATTAAAGTTTAAGAATTTCTTTAGTGGAGCTGGTTTGGATGATCCGCTCATTGATGAAGCCCGGGATGATGGTGTGGACAACGATGGTGACTGGGATCCTGAACTCCACGACGTAGGGGCAGATGGGTTGGCGGGTACAGGCGATGCCGGTGAAGGAGATGGACTTCCGACGCTGGGCGAGCCAAACTTTGACATCACAGATAAAGATGAGTCTGATCAGATCGGACTAACTGCTTTTGATGCTTTCTACATCGGTCAGGGTGTGGAATTTGGTCATGACGAGGTTATCTGGGATCGCGTGGCTAACTATCATTTCAGCAATGTCGCATTACCCGGTAACATTGCATTTCTGTTCGGCTCCGGACCTTTTATCATGCCCCCAAACCATACCGAACGATTCTCCATGGCGCTGGTTTTTGGTGAAAACCTTGATGACTTGAGACGCAATAAAGAGGTGGTCCAAAATATCTATAATGCCAATTATAATTTTGCCCGTCCTCCTGAAAAACCCACTGTAACCGCTGTGGCTGGTGACGGCAAGGTTACACTGTACTGGGATGATTTTGCCGAAAGTTCCTACGATGACCCGGCCTTTACCCACCCGGCCACTGGCGGATATGATTTTGAAGGGTACCGGATTTATAAAGCCACGGATGCTTCGTTTAACGATGCGTATAACATCACCAATGGTTATGGCGAAGCAGCCTTTCACGATCCCATAGCCCAATACGATTATGATAATGATGTCCAGGGTTTCTTCAATGTCGATGTCCATGGCATTGAATACTATCTCGGCGGGGACACCGGTTTGCGACATTCCTGGGTAGACACGGATGTGCAAAATGGCGTGACTTATTATTACGCCGTCGTGTCCTATGACCGTGGCTGGGAAGAAAAAAACATCCTGCCCTCTGAATGCACCAAAGTCATCGTCAAGAACAACGCCGGTGAAATTACGGTTGACAAGAATACGGTTTTTGTCACTCCCAATGCCCCGGCAGCGGGATATGTGTCGCCTGAGATCGCTGGAGGTCTACATCGCATCCAGGGCTTTGGTACCGGGGATATAAATATAAATATCATTGATCCGGCTCTGGTGACCGACGGGGAATACCGGATCAATTTTGACGATACGACGCGCCAGGATACACTCAGTTATACGTTGTCCCAAATTGAATCTAATCCACCCGATACGATGATCATCTTCAGCCATTCAGAAGCCCTAATGAATGAGGATGTCAACCCCCTTTTCGCAGGGATGCGTATCCAGGTAAGCAATGACACAATAGCGCCAGATCCGGAAAACACCGGTTGGGCTCAGGGTGTTTCGAATATGTTGATTTACGCTGAACGTGACTCTTACTGGGATGGTTTTTTGGGCAGGATTGAAGGATTCCCAACCAGCTATGTAGTTCAATATGGTGTGGTGGACAGCTCCACATTGAAGAATAGTTTTAAACACCTCTCGAATTTCCGTGTGATCGATAAAGTCAGTGGCAAGAAGGTGCGAACTTATCTCTGGGAGCCTTCGGAGGGTCGGGATAGTCTGCTTTCTGCCGGAGATTATCTCAGGTTGCAATTAAAAGTCGGCGGACTTTGGCGAGACACCTGGCGGGTATATTTTGTGAGTCCTGAAGGGGATCTAATTATGCCCGATTCCGGAGATGTCGCCAATATTGGGATCCACTTACCCTTTAGAAGCGGGGATGAATTCGCCTTCACATCCTTTGCCGCTGATATGGATCAAACGCTGGCAAAACATCAATTGAAAAATATCGCCGTAGTCCCCAACCCTTACGTGGCAGCCGCTGCCTGGGAGTCTCAGCGGATGAGTGCATCGGGACGTGGAGAACGCAAGATCAATTTTATCCATCTTCCCCAACAAGCCCAGATCAGCATCTTTAATGTGAGTGGGGACCATGTGATCTCTTTGGATCACTTAAGCGGGATAGACGATGGCGCATTGGCATGGAATCTCCAGACCAAGGACGGGTTGGATCTGGCACCCGGTGTCTACATTTATTATGTGGATAGTGCTCTGGCAGGAACATTTACAGGCAAATTTGCCGTGATTAAATAGGAATCAAGTAACCGAATTAGCCATGAAACGCTTTAGCGAAACAAGCACCACAAGGACCATCCGTTTTGCTACATACGTAGCAGTATTCATGGCATTCATGAATCCAATATTGGCTGCTGATATTATTAGCAAATCGGGCACAACTGTAGCGCAATTCCTGAAGATTGGCCTGGGGTCACGAAGTATGGCCATGGGCGGAGCTGCTGTTGCTTCGGTGAACGATGCCAGCGCCCTGTATTGGAATCCTGCAGCGGGTGCCTTCTTTGAATACGGGAATGTTCAGGTGGAGCAGTGTAGCTGGATTGCAGGTATGGATTTTAGCTACTATGGCGCAATTATCCCCCTGGGCAACTCACAATCATTGGGTCTTGGCCTCGTCAGTCTTTCTTCCGGTGACATGCTGGTAAGAACCGTTGATAAACCTGAAGGTACCGGCGAATATTTTTCCGCCAACGATCTGGGTATCACTTTATCCTATGCCCGTACTCTGACGGATTTTTTCAGCATCGGATTCAATGGAAAGTACATCCATCAACGCATTTGGAATTCAACCGCAGCAGGCGTTGCGCTGGATTTTGGGACCTTATATTATTTTGATAACCGACGCCTGCGCATTGGCGCCACCGTTTCAAATTTTGGTGAAAAATTACAGTACAGCGGCAAGGACTTGATGATCGTGTACGACCAGAATCCCGATGCATCCGGAGATAATTCGCATATTCCTGCCATTTTGTACACCAATGCCTGGGATATACCGCTGACCTTTCGCTTTGGACTGGCTTACGATTTACCCAAGCTGAAAATTGGTGAAATCACGGTTGAAGTTGATGCCGTCCACCCCAATGACAATTACGAATACCTTAATCTCGGTTTCGAATGGCGTCCCTGGTCCATGCTTGCCCTCCAGGCGGGCTATGAAAATCTTTTCCAGGAAGATAGCGAAAAGGGTCTGACACTGGGTGGATCTCTTTATCTGGATGTCGGAGGAATGGACCTGGGATTTCAGTACAGCTATGAGGATTTTGGTCGCCTTAATTATGTTCAGCGAATCGACCTCCTGCTCCATTTCTGATTAAATGCTTGTTAACCTTAAAAAAATATCATGACGGGATCGCCTACGTGAATGCTGACCATCAATTTGAAACTGAGTTGGGCTATTTCAATCGGGAGGGTACCGAATATATCATCAAGACTCCCAGAACGCCGAAACCCTGGATAAATGTGTTGTCCAACGGTCGCTATGGTTTGACGATCTCCCAGTGTGGCGGGGGATTCAGTTGGTTGGATCATTCCGAGTTTAATCGCATTACCCGCTGGCATCAGGATTTGGTGAAAGATGACTGGGGCAAGTACCTCTATGTCCGGGATAATGACACAGGTGAATTCTGGAGCCCCACCTGGTTACCCGTAAAGACCGATCTTGATGCGTATCAATGTCGCCATGGATTTGGATATACGGTCTTCCACTCCCGTGTCAATACCATAAAGATTACTCTGACCGTGTTCATACCCATGGATGAACAAATGGAAGTCTGGGATGTGGAGATTGAAAACCTGGGGTCTGAACCCAGATCGCTCAGTCTGTTCAATTATTTTGAATGGACACTCGGCTCCAGCAATGACCACCACCGGGAATTTCATAAAAATTTCATCCAGACCCAATTTGAGCCGGACACAAATACGATTTGGGCTCAAAAACGGCTCTGGGACATCGCCCTGGGAGACAGAGGTCACTGGAATATCGACCATCCCTTTAATGCCTTTCTCTCCTGTACCAGCAAAGTCAGCGGATACGAATGCGACAAGGAAGCCTTTCTGGGTCAGTATGGCAGCCTTGAGAAACCTGAAGCCGTTGCCAAAAATGGTTCTCCAGGCAAACAGGGAATGTGGCAGGATGCCATCGCCAGTCTCAAAGTTCCCGTAGAACTGGCAGCGGGAGCCAGGCAAAGCCTGGCCTATATGATCGGCATGTACACCAGCACTCAGGATTGCCAGATCGCCATTCAGAAATACCAGACCAAAGACCAAAGAATTTCAGCTCTGAATGCGGTCAAAGCGTACTGGTCGGAGCTGCTGGGTGCCCATCAAATAGAGACACCCGATTCATCCATGAATATTCTGGCTAACGGCTGGTTGAAATATCAGGCTATTTCAGCCCGTATTTACGGTCGCAGTGCCTACTATCAACAGAGTGGTGCCTTTGGTTTCCGTGATCAGTTGCAGGACAGTCAGGTTTTTCTGCCCATTGATGTGAGCAAAACTGAAAACCAGATTCGACTCCATGCGGCCCACCAATACATGGATGGTTCAGTCCTCCATTGGTGGCATCCCATTACTGAGCAGGGTTTGCATTCCGGCATTTCTGACAATTATTTATGGCTGCCCTTCCTGGTCATCTCTTATCTACAGGAATCAGATAACATCTCATTTCTCCAGGAACAGATTCCCTTTTATGATGACCCCCAAACGGCATCGATCTATGAACACTGCCTGAAGTCCATTCAACGCAGTTTATTGCGCACCAGTAAGCGCGGACTGCCTTTCATCGGTGCCGGAGACTGGAACGACGGTCTAAGCGCGGTTGGTTTGGAGGAGCAGGGTGAATCGGTTTGGCTGGCACACTTTCTATACTTCATCCTGAAGGAATTTATCCTCCTTGCTGAGGAAACCGGTGACACGAAGCATCACAAACTTTTTCAGGACAAGGCGCTTACTTTGGTCAAGGCCATTCAAACGACAGGGTGGGATGGAGAGTGGTTTATTCGGGCAACCAAAGACGATGGTGAGATCATTGGTGGCAAGGAATGTAAAGAGGGGAAGATCTACCTGAATGCACAGACCTGGTCGGTTATCAGTGGCAGTGGCACGGCTGAGCAGCAAAAAAAGGCTATGGCAGCAGTTAAACGACATCTGCTGAAAGATTTTGGCCCCTTGCTTTTGTCTCCTGCCTATAGCGAACCTGATCCCCTAATTGGCTATCTTTCCCGTTACGCTGCAGGAACCAGGGAAAATGGTGGCGTCTATACCCATGCGGCAACCT
>MNWS01000140.1:10517-21236 GCA_001872685.1 Fidelibacterota bacterium CG1_02_48_14 | reverse complement strand
CCGGTTGGAAAGGGTCAGCGCGGTTTGATTACAGCGCAACCTAAAACCGGTAAAACCATGTTGTTGCAGGATATTGCCAACTCAATTACCAAAAATCATCCGGACATTACGCTGATTGTGTTGTTGATTGACGAGCGCCCTGAAGAGGTGACGGACATGGAACGGTCTGTGGCGGCTGAAGTGGTTTCCTCAACATTTGATGAACCACCGGAACGCCATGTCCAAGTGGCTGATATGGTACTGGAAAAGGCCAAGCGAATGGTGGAATTCGGTCGTGATGTGGTTATTCTGCTAGACAGTTTAACGCGATTGGCCCGTGCCCATAACGCCGTCATTCCCCATAGTGGAAAGATTCTATCCGGTGGTATTGATTCGAATGCATTGCACCGTCCGAAGCGCTTTTTTGGTGCTGCCCGTAATGTGGAAAATGGCGGTAGTTTAACCATTATCTCTACGGCACTGATTGAAACCGGTAGCCGCATGGACGATGTCATTTTCGAGGAATTCAAAGGGACGGGCAACATGGAGCTGGTTCTGGATCGCCGTTTGAGTGATCGCCGAATATTCCCTTCGATTGACATCAACCGTTCAGGAACGCGAAAAGAGGAATTGTTGCTGACCAGAGGTGAATTGACTCGTGTGTGGGTTTTGAGAAAACTTCTGAATGAGATGACACCTGTGGAAGCAATGGAATTTTTACTGGAGCGGATGGGTCGTTCAGGCACGAATAAAGAATTCTTGCAGGCAATGAATTCCTAAACAGAAAAAAAGTATAAAGCTGTACACGGAAACATTTAAATAAAAGATTGGGTTGAGACCGAGTGCTCATTCAGACATTTTTCCTACGCATGAAAACCGATGTAATGTTTAATCGGGCACCCTATCATGTGCGTCAATACATTGGCGAGACATTCAGCGGCAGACCTATTGATGATTTTATTAATGGGGACAAACGCGCTGAATTCACCTACCCGCAGTTACAATTCAAGGTTATTCAGGGCGATCCGTGTATGATCGCTGTCGGTAATGATGCGGTGAATGCCATGCGGGAGATCATGCCCGATTTAGAAGAGGTTCACATTGAAGGCGTTGCCTTTCACATTGTGGAAAAACAGATCGTTGATGCTGAAAAAGAATTAGGTCCAGCCCGAACTTTCATCAATTATGAATTTGCGACTCCCTGGATTGGCCTGAACGAGCAAAATTTTCTGCAGTTCAAGTATTATTACCGGGAAGAGCGTATTGCATTCATCAACCGCTTACTGATGCAGAACATGCGTTTTCTGTCCCAGGAATACAATATTCCCATTGACAACAAAATTGTTATCAAGAGTAAGATCAGAGTCCTGACCAATCAGTCTTTGACCACGTCGCCCACAGGTGGATTTGTTGGAGAGTTTCGCGCCAATTTTGAGCTACCGGACTACATCAGCATTGGCAATATGATTTCGAAAGGCTTTGGTGCCGTCCACCGATTGGGCTGAAAACTGACCATAGATACTTGTTTTTCCCGCACTTTACTAATTTCCTTAATCGCTTGCAAACCATGACCGGAGCGAATAAATTCGGCCGCTTTTTTTAGAGATAAGTGAGTTATGAAACTTAAATATGCAAATAGAATCAACAGTTTAGCACCATCAGCAACCATGGCTGTCATTGAACGTGCGGCACAATTGCGCGCTGAGGGTGTCGATGTTGTGAGTTTTGGAGCTGGCGAACCTGATTTTAATACCCCCGAAAATGTGATTCGGGCAGCAGAAAAAGCGATGGCCGCAGGGAAAACCCGCTACACACCTGGATCCGGAACACTTGAGCTTAAAAAAGCCGTCATTGCAAAATTGGCTCGTGATAATGGTCTGGACTATGAACCTAAACAGGTCATCATTTCCAACGGCGCGAAACATTCGCTTTACAATATCTGCCAAGCGCTTTTTCAGGAAGGGGATGAGGTAATCGTCTTCTCGCCCTACTGGGTGAGTTTCCCTGAATTTGTCTCCATGAGCGGCGCTACGGCCGTCTTTGTTGAAACCGCACTGGAAGACAATTTTCAAATCAGAAGAGACAGACTTGAAGCTGCCATTACACCGAACACACGGGGCATGATTGTTAATACACCTTCTAATCCGACGGGGGGTGTTTTGGTGCCGGATACGCTGGAAATGTTGGTGGCGGTGGCAGAAAAGCACAATTTATGGCTTATTTCAGATGAATGTTACGAAGCCATCACTTACGACGAACCACACATCAGTTTGGCGACGATCCCGGGTGCTTATGAGCGAACATTAACGGTTCAGTCTTGCTCCAAAACTTATGCAATGACCGGCTGGCGAATCGGCTATGTGGCTGGAAATGCTGAGATTGTGGCTGGAATGGGGAAGTTCCAGGGGCAATCCACCTCTTGCCCGAACAGCATTGCACAAGCTGCTGCAGTAGAAGCCTTAGCAGGTGACCAGTCCATTGTGCAGAGTCGCAGGGACGAATTTAAAAAGCGTCGGGACTATATCGTCCGGTCACTAAATGACATTCCGGGATTAACCTGCTTCACACCCGGGGGAGCATTTTACGCGTTCCCGAAAGTTTCCGGGTATTTCGGAAAAGCATACGGCAGCAAAAAGATATTGAACAGTCTTGACTTAGCAGCGTACTTACTGGATTCCGTAGCCGTTGCTACGGTACCAGGTTCTGCATTCGGAGCCGATGACTATATCCGGCTCTCCTATGCCAACTCCATGACGGAGATTGAGAACGGAGTCGAACGAATTAAGTCAGCCTTGTCAAAACTGAATTAGATTGAAAAAAATATTTGGAAAACGGATAACCTGAAGAGGAGAATCATCAAATGAAAACCGGTATCCATCCTGCATATAAATTGAGCAAAGTTTCCTGCGCCTGTGGAAACAGTTTTGAGACCTACACGACGATTGGCGACATCAGTGTAGAAATTTGCTCGAATTGCCATCCTTTCTTTACTGGTAAACAAAAGTTGCTGGATACGGCTGGCCGTATCGACAAGTTCCGTAAAAAATACCAGAAGAGCGATTCAGACAAATAAGTCGCAGTTCCAGTCACATATTTTGGTAAGATTTAAAGCGATCTGGCTTCATTTCCTTGCTGCTCACCAGACGATTCTTGTGGGCGGTCAGGCAATTATTGAAGGCGTGATGATGCGGGTACCAGGTGCCTATGCCATTGCGGTACGCAATCCCCGCAATGAAATCATTTCGCAACGGACACCGTTTGTCTCCATCACCGAATCCCACCCACGTCTAAAATGGCCGGTGATACGGGGTGTCGTGGCATTGTTTGAATCGATGAAAATTGGATTCGCCACACTGAATCAATCAGCCGATATCGCCTTTGATGAAGTGACCACTACTGAAAAAACAATGAAAGAGCAAATCCAATCCTGGCTTGCAACAGCGTTAGCGTTGGTGCTGGGGGTGGGACTGTTTTTCGTATTGCCACTTTTTATCACCACCAAGCTATTCAATCTGGAGAAAACAGCCTTACTGTTTAATCTCAGTTCCGGCGGTATGCGAATCGCCTTTTTCCTGATCTACCTCTGGGCGATTTCGCTCATGAAAGATGTGAAACGACTTTTTCAGTATCATGGTGCTGAGCACAAAGCCGTTTACACATTTGAAGCTGGAAAACAACTGACGCTTGAAGAAGCCAGGCCATTTCCCACTCAACATCCACGCTGCGGCACCAGTTTTCTCTTCATCGTTTTGCTGTCAGCGATTCTGCTGTTTGCGATTATTGATACCATTTTAATTTGGATGGTCGCCGGGGATATGTCGTTGAAACTACGATTATTGGTGCACCTGCCGTTGATTCCGTTGGTGGCGGGCATTTCATACGAGGTGCTAAAATTTACCGCCCGGCATCGAAACTGGGCTTGGGTCCGGGCATTAGCGGCACCGGGACTATGGCTGCAAAATATTACCACATCAGAACCTGATGATGAGCAACTCACCGTCGCACTTGAGTCATTAAAAACAGCGTTTGGTGAAGATTTGGTGAACTACCAGGGTAAAAATTTTACAGCGGAGGCAATCGGATGAACCTCCTTGAAAAAATACCCCATTTGACAATGAAATTTGAAGAAATTGAAGGCCGCCTGGCTGATCCGGCGATAATAGCTGATCCAAAAGTTTACGCGGAATTTGCCCGGGAACACCGGGAAATTCAGCCCATCCTCAAAAAGTTGGACGAATATGCGCTCCTCATGAAACAGATTCATGATGATGAAGAGATTCTTGATGGTTCCGATGATGAACTGAAGGGCATCGTCAGAGATGAGTTAGATGCATTGTACGCCAGTGAAGAAAAACTCGTGGAGACGCTAAAACTGATGTTGGTCCCACGTGATCCTATTGATTACAAAAACGCAATTGTTGAAATTCGTGCCGGTACAGGTGGCGATGAAGCCGCACTGTTTGCTGCTGATTTACTCCGGATGTACCAGCGTTATGTCGAATTCGCAGGCTGGAAAATTGAATTTCTGGGATTGCATGAATTGGGTGGCGGTGGCATCAAGGAAGTTTCGTTTCAAGTCTCAGGTGACAGCGTGTACGGGCGGTTGAAATATGAGTCCGGAGTTCATCGTGTTCAGCGCATTCCTGCGACCGAGTCGAGCGGTCGCATTCACACCTCTGCTGCTACGGTTGCCATTTTGCCGGAAGCCGAAGAGGTGGATGTTGATATTGACCAGGCAGATTTACGAATTGACACCTATCGCGCCAGCGGTGCCGGTGGTCAGCATGTCAATAAAACTGAATCTGCAATTCGCATTACCCACCTGCCTACTGGTTTGGTTGTAACCTGCCAGGACGAAAAATCGCAGCACAAAAATAAAGAGAAAGCGCTCAAGGTTTTGCGTGCACGATTATTGCAGCAGGAGCAGGACCGGCAAGCAAGTCAGCGTGCCGACATGCGTAAGACATTGGTTTCCACAGGTGATCGAAGTGCTAAAATCAGAACCTATAATTTTCCCCAGGGGCGTGTGACAGATCATCGCATCAACTTTACCAGCTATCGATTGGAAGAACTCATTAATGGCGATTTAGATGAGTTATTTGAAGCGCTCATTGCTGCCGATTTAGCAGATCATCTGGAGGATTTGTGACCGCGGAATTGAAATCGCGCAGTATGCGAACCTGGCGAAAATTTCACCGGTACTCTTTTGGATATTTTAAAATTATAAGCCTATTCACGGCATTCACTATGGTTGTTTTGGCATTGACCGGGATACTTTTGACGCATCAGGACGAGTTGCCGTTTGTCCAGAACACCCGGATTCCGTCGAATATGCTACCGGGTAAGTATCAAGCCCGGTTGGACGAAACGCGGGAGAGGCAACAATTGACAGAGATTTTGCCTAGAGAGACGCGGGTACCCTTAAAGTGGCTGGTTTTGGATTTGCATACGGGTGATTTTTGGGGCGCCTGGGGGCGTTGGTATTACGATTTAATCGCTGTGGCTTTCACCGTTTTGGCGAGCACAGGGTTTTATATGTTTTTCAAGATTCGTAAAAACTATCGGTTCTAATTCAAAAAAGGAGGAATGATGAGAAATCTATTACTGGTACTTGCACTTGGCGCTTTTTTTATGAGCGGATGTTCCCAAAGTGACGAAATGACCAACGGACAATCTTTTGGCAACGGTGTGTCATTGGCAAAAACCATGACCGTTCCGGAAGTTCTGAATCAGGCTCAGGCAATGAAGGGTCAGACCCTTAGAATGCAGGGAACAGTTGCTAATGTCTGCCCGGATGAAGGTTGCAGAATTGAAATGATCGATGGCGATCGGATTATCACCGTTCGTTTTAAGGATGATGCGTTCCGTGCACCGAAAGATGTTGCGGGCAAGACTGTGGAAGTAGAAGGCGTTTTCCTGGCCAATAGTGGTGACATCAAATGTGCTGATGCTGCTGAAGGAAAAACCTGCCCGGAAGAGGCTAAGTTGAAAGACAAGGTTTTTGCAGGTGGTGAAGCGGGTTGTTGTGAAGCAAACGCTAAACGCATCAATTACAATTTCATAGCTTCTGGAATGGTGGTTCTCTAAATCCCGTTTCAGGACGTGTAACCAAAATGCCAGTAACCCATCCAAGTAACGCAATTTGACAATGGAAGAGTCGCCTGAGCTAATCCAGGACGCGCGAACAGGTAATGCCCAAGCGCAGTCGCAACTGGTGAAAATGTACTCCAGTCGCATCTACAATCTTGGTCTGCGGATGTTGCGGAATCGGGAAGATGCCGAGGATATGTTGCAGGAGACATTCATTACTGCTTTCAGGAAGCTGGATACGTTTAAGGAAAAATCCAGTTTCTACACCTGGATTTACCGTATTGCGGTAAACATTGCGTTGGGGAAGTTACGCGAGCAATCGAAGATGAAAATCGCCTATTCAATTCAGGAACCTGATTTTGAAAACCTGCACGGAATGGCGATTTCAGATTGGCCGGTTTATATAGAGACCAAGCTCACTGATAAAGAATTTCGTATCGCCCTCGATGCAACCCTGGATGATTTACCGGAAAAATATCGCTCCGTATTTGTGTTGCGGGATTTGGAAGGTCACTCTACAGCCGAAACATCGAAAATGCTGGTGTTGACTGAAAGCAATGTTAAGGTACGGTTGATGCGGGCTCGCTTGTTTCTGCGAGACCGCTTGAATGCTTATTTTAAACGCGCAGGATGGGTGGTTTAAAATGGCTGGTGAGCGAAAAAGAGATGTTGGCTTGCAGGCTCAAATTTGCTCCGAGTTCGGAGCAGATCTGGATTCGCAACTTTGTGAAGAAGTTGGTAAATTGATGGATGAATGTCCTGATTGTCGAATATACTATGACACGATGAAACGCTCTGTAAAACTGTATCGTACCGCGGAAGCCGATCAACGGATTCCGGATGAAATAGCTGAACGACTCTTCAAAGTCTTACAACTGGATAATCCAAAGTAACCGCATGGAGCGTCACAAATGTCAGCAACTCAGCCGAAAATCATCATGTTCACGACACCAACCTGTTCGCACTGCAAAACTGCAAAACGGTTTTTAGTGGAAAGAAAATTAAAGTTTAAAGAGATCGACGTCAGTCGTGATCAGAAGGCAGCCCAGGATATGGTTCGGAAGACCGGACAACAGGGTGTGCCGCAACTGTGGATAAATAATCGGTCAGTGGTCGGATTCGATCAGACCAAAATTGAACGACTACTAAACTTATAGGAGTAAGAACGAATGAAAATCCAACCTTTGGATGAGAGAGTATTAGTTGAACCAGCAACTGAAGAAGAAAAAACTGCTTCAGGGATTATCATTCCAGATACAGCCAAGGAAAAACCCCGTCGTGGCCAAGTCGTTGCTGTGGGGAATGATGAAGAACTCCAAAAAGTTCTGAAAGTTGGTGATTCGGTACTTTACGGTAAATATGCCGGTGACGAATTGCAATATGACGGTAAGGATTATCTGATCCTGTCCCGGAGTGATATTCTCGCCAAACTTGCCTGAACAAATTAATTCAGGGTATAAGGGGCTCAGGCGAGCCCCTTATGCTTTTTTGAAAATAAATTACTTTATTAATTCCCTCTTAAGATGTCGGGACCATTTGAAACTATTGACTTTTAGTGATTTAGGTTTATATCTCGTGCAGATGAAGACGAACACTCCACCCTCGCAAAAGGAACGAACCAGAGTATGAGTACAAAATACATTATCATCGGCGGTGATGCCGCCGGCATGAGTGCCGCCAGCCGAATTAAACGAAACGACCCAAGTGCTGATGTCATCGTCTACGAACGCGATGCCTATATCAGTTATGCAGCGTGCGGAATACCATACTGGTTAGGTGGTGTTGTCAATTCCGACGAAGAATTACAGATGATGACACCTGAGATTGCCAAGGAAAAACGCGGGATTGATGTCTTTGTTAATCATGAAGTTGTAGCCATCGAAGCTGCCCAGCGCCATGTCACAGTCCATGATCTTAAAAAAGGTGAGCTGGACGATGTGAGTTTTGATCACCTCATTATTGCTACCGGCGCATCGGCCATTCGACCTAATATTCCCGGCGCATTAGCCACCGGTGTTTTCACATTGCGAACACTGGCCGACGGAAAATCAATTTTCAAATTTCTCGAAGAAAATGACCCTAAAAAAGCTGTTATCGTTGGCGCTGGCTATGTCGGTCTTGAAATGGCTGAAGCCTTTCGCAACAAGGGCATCGAAGTTCATTTGGTTGAATTAGCGCCGCACATCATGCCAAATTTTTCCGCTGAAATGGTGGAAGAGGTCACCGAGCACCTCAAAGCAAATGGTGTAAAGCTTTATTTAGAATCTAAGGTTAAAGCCATTAAAGAGCAGAAAACCGGTCTGAAGCTGGAGATGGAAGGACCGACAGCAAGTCTCAACGCCGACATCATCATCCTGGCTACCGGTGTCAAACCTAATTCTGATCTCGCCAAAGAAGCTGGCTTGAAAATGGGAAAATCTGGTGCAATTTGGGTCAACAACCGACTTAAAACCAATGTTGACCGAATTTGGGCAGCAGGTGATTGTGTAGAATTAGAGCATCGTGTTTTGGGCGAAAGTGTCTGGTTACCCCTGGCTCCCTCAGCCAATAAAACCGGTCGTATCGCTGGCGATAACGCTTCCGGCGGTCATACGATTTTCCCGGGTATCGTGGGTACGAATGTCGTCAAAGTTTTTGACTACACCCTGGCAATGACGGGCTTAACCGAAAAACAAGCACTGGATAGTGAAAAATTCACCCATGCCACGAGTGTCGTCATCACCGAAAATGATCGCGCCAAATACTATCCGGGTGGCGAGCCGGTGAAAATCAAGTTGGTTTTCGATAAACGCGACAAAAAAATCATCGGTGCCCAGATTGTTGGTAAAGGTGAAGTAGCCAAGCGCATCGATGTGATCGCAACGGCGATTTCCGGTGGAATGACTGCCGATGATCTTGCTATGCTGGATCTTTCTTACGCACCACCATTCGCTCCGGTCTATGATCCCGTCAATGTTGTTGGCGGTGTCGCCGGCAAACGTTAAAAATTTGCGAATAGCATGAAAAAATTGATCACCCCTGACATCCTGATTGAGGATTTGGTTCGTGAATTTCCCGAGCTGGTAGGACCACTAAAGGATGAAGGAATCGTCTGTTTGGCTTGCGGTGAACCCGTATGGGGGACCCTTGGGGCACAGGCGGAAGAAAAGGGAATCACTGAGATAGATGATCTGGTGGCGCGCATGAATACCTTTTTGAGCGCTACTGAGCTGACAGAGAATTAATTACCTGATAATAAAAAACCGAAGGATTTAAGTACGATGGCCGTAACAATTCAACAGGTCGGAACTGCAGCAACCTTTCTTGCCAAGGGTGACTCGGGACATTGGGTTGCGATGGACGGCAACGCACAAGTCGGTGGATCAGATGCCGCTGCACGCCCCATGGAATTGGTTTTATTCGGACTGGGTGGTTGTACGGCAATGGATGTTGTCTCGATCCTGAACAAAATGAAAGTACCGCTCGAAGATTTTCACATCGCGATTGAATCAGAACGCGCTGAAACTCACCCCAAAGTGTACACGAAAATTGAAATGACCTACCATTTTTATGGCAACGATTTACCACTTGAGAAGCTCGAGCGGGCGGTCCATCTTTCTGAAAAAACATACTGTTCCGTCAGTGCCATGCTTTCGAAAACCGTGGATATTTCTGTGAAAATAGAGAATCATAACACTGCGGTAGGTGTATAAGAAACCTAGACCATGCGTAAAAGTATTATCATCATTACCATTTTTCTCTTCGCCTCACTGGTGGTGCTGGGATTTCTGCAATCAACGCCAGCAGCAAAATTTCCCAATATTTCGGCACCTGAATTAAAGGCAAAGCTGGATATGAATGCTGATCTGGTGTTATTAGATGTGCGGACACATAGCGAATGGGACGGTCCACTTGGTCACCTGAGTGGCGCGCTATTAATTCCATTACAGGAACTGAACACGCGCTTCACCGAACTATCTTCCTTCAAAACAAAAGAGATCGTGGTTTACTGTCGCAGTGGGAATCGCTCACAAGTTGCAACGGCAATTTTACGGCAAAAGGGATTCAACGCGATCAATATGTTAGGTGGCATGAAGGAGTGGCGTGCTTTGCTGGCTGGTGACACCAACCAGGTTGTGAAGTGAAAGTCTGGCTAAAACTCACTCTCGGAGTCGTTCTCGGTGCAACTGTCGGATTTGCTTATTATTTCTTTGTCGGCTGCAAAACGGGCACCTGCCCCATAACTTCAAGTCCGCTCATCTCCACACTTTATGGTGGTGTGATGGGGCTTTTACTTGCTTGGCCATCTAAAAAGAAACTTGTGGGAACAGCAACAGATCAACCCCGGTGAACCATTTTTTAAAAGTTGAAGTTTTTATCACTTTCCTGTTCTTATTTCAATTCCCATCCATTTTATTCTATCTTCACACCCGGACATCCTCAGAGGGGAATTTGGAATAATGGACCTACTTATTTTTATTATCGGTGTGATTTTGTGGGGCATAATCTCACGCTGGATTTTTCCCTACTTTAATTTGACACCTACCTGAGGGGCCGGCCCTTATTCTCCGGGAGAGAAAATGAAAAGTATCGAATCGATTCCGTTTGGGAAAAAAGATTTGGAAGAGAGCGAACATGCGTAGAGTAGCGATTTTATTTTTTGTTTTGTCA
>MNWS01000140.1:0-10501 GCA_001872685.1 Fidelibacterota bacterium CG1_02_48_14 | reverse complement strand
CGGAATCACGGTTCGTCTTTGATCACCAGGATTCCAGTATAACCGGGCTCGGTGAATTTTATCAATTCGAAGCTTTTATTATAAACACCTCCGATGATACTCTCCAACTGACGGCCAACCGCATCAGTCTTGCTGAAGCACCCTTGGAATGGAGCTGTAGCATGTGTGTGGTATATTGTCTGCCGCCGTTTATTGATGTTTACGATTTTACATTAAATCCCGGGGATTCGGCATGGTTTAGTCTGGATGTCTATCCATTTGAAACGGATGGCACAGGTGTTTGGTCGATTACCATCATTGATTCCAGCACGATGGATGCTGATACCGCTCAATATGGTGTCACATATGGTTCCACGGGTATACAGAGTGAGACGACTCAACCCATGACACCGCAAGGTATTGAGTTGTTAAATCTTTTCCCAAATCCAACCAACGCGTCATTCACACTTACGCTGGATCAGATGATCCCGGGTGATTATAACCTGTCATTGTTTGATCTGTTGGGGCACGAGGTGGATCGCCGCGCAATTCATATCTCTCACTCCACTCGCCAAAATGTCAATTGGGATGCCAATGCTCTAAGTTCCGGAAATTATTTCGTTCAAGTTCGGGGAGGAGGAAAGGTGTGGCTTCAACAAATCACTATCGTCAAGTGATTCTTCGTTTACTGGCACCGGTATTACTGTTCAGTTTGATTTGGGCAGGCAGTCAGGAATTTCCCCGGGCAGCCGTGAAAAATCTTACCGGACAGCGAGTGGAACTTCATGACACCATTAAGGGGAAACTGACTTTGGTCAATTTTTGGGCAACCTATTGCGTACCCTGTCGCAAAGAGATGAAAATTTTAAATCAGCTCAACACTCAGTATGCCCCCCGGGGATTCCAGGTTGTTGGTGTTGCGATTGATAACTCAAAAACGGTTGGTCGTGTGAGCGGTCTGGTTCGGTCTCAAAAATTGGATTATCAGGTTCTGCTTGACACCGATCAAAACTTGTATCGCACCTTTAACACCAATGCCATGCCCTTTTCCGTGCTGGTGAATTCAGAAGGTGAGATTATCTGGGAACACACCGGATACATTCCCGGCGATGAAGTTGAACTTGAAAAAATCCTCAAAACATACCTTGCTCCGGATTCCACTCACGCGGATTGATTTAGGTGAGTTTCACGTTACCCTTCACGATCAAAACCAAAATTGTATTTCTGAGTCTGCTTTTTTTTACGGTGGGAGTTTTTCCGTTTTCCTGGAATGGCTCCCTGAATTCTCGTTTGGGTGAAGGCGATCAACTGGGTGTCCGTTACAATTACCTGGAAAATTTCCTGAGTCTTTCGGCAAATGCGGGTTCCCTGCGCCTGCAACTGGAACTTGCCTATAATCAACCACCTGAATACGGTTATTCCCTCATCGGTCTGCGTCAGGGTTTGCTCACCTACCAAAGAAATACATTTACGGTCGAACTTGGAAACCTATCTCAGGTTTTTGGCAGCGGCATCAGTCTGAATCTCTTTGAAGAACGCAATATCGATTTCAACAATCTTCCAGTCGGAATCAAGCTCGATTACGAGCAGTCCGATCGTGTCTGGTGGACAGCTCTCGTGGGGCGTAAAGCACCATTCCAGTTCTATTCACCGTCATCCAACAGCCGGGTTCCCGATGCAGAAGCGGACTATTGGCTGGGCGCTGTACGAGGCATTTTCTCAAGTCGCAACCAAAATCTGCAAATGACGCCCTACCTGGTTGTCAGTCTGCTATCGTCACCGATTCAGGAATTTTCAGTGGATGTTACCAGCGAAAAAATTGTAATTGACACCCTCATGCTGGATGTCGCGGTTTCAACAACGGGTCTGTCAACATCATTTTCCCGGAAAAATTGGGATTTGATGCTAGATGGCGCCTGGACGAGCAAAATTTTTAGTCAACCTCATGGTGAGCAATACATTTTGGTGACCAGCACTTCCCAGGGAATTTTTACGAAGGATATGATTTCCGGTACATCGGGCTACGCGTTTTATGGCAGATTCAATCGCTATTTCGATGCCATTTCCCTGATGCTTGAATACAAGAATTACAAACTGGGGATTGAATCAGCGAATGAAAAAACAGACCATTTTCACCAAGCCACCAAACCGCTGCCGTATCAGGTGGGACCCACCGGGCTGAGTCAGCACGACGTCAGCTTGTTGGGGGCGATTACCCATCCGGTTGATTATGGCGACGAAGTAGGTTTTAATCTGGAAATCCGTTGGCCATTGACATTTGAATGGACGGTTCGGGGACAGGCAAGCGTATTAAGTTCAAGTGACGACCGCTCAATCACCGCGCCGATCACAGATCGTCTGCAAGGCCGTGCCCTCCCAACATTTCACGCCAATTATGCTCCGTTTCAGGAATACCTGATTGAATTGGAGTATGCCGGTGAAAATTTTGCAACGCGGGAAATTATTGCATTCACACAGTCAACTCTGAGTGGACTGACGAACGAGACTGCCCAATATTTAACCGTTGTTCCAGCCTACCTGACCTTTCGGCTAAATGATAATTGGGTACTGGGGTTGGTGAGCGAATTGCAAACTGCCTCAATAAAAAGTATGGATCAGAATGAGATTGAAATCGGTGGTTTTGATTTTAATTCGGCTCACCACATCATTTCGGCAGACTATGGTTCAAACGTGAGTGTTGCTGCCATCTGGGATTATACAAATGATCCGACCCAGGTGGATGAAGCCGGACAGCCACTAGATAACTGGTTGAGCGGCGAGGTTTCCTTACGCCCCACCAGGGATATTCAGATCAGGGCATCCTATGGCGCTGAAAAAGGCGGCGTGCGGTGTACGGGAGGCGTTTGTCGGGTTGTCAATCCATTCGAGGGCACAAGAGTCACCTTGGAGGTTAGGTTTTGATTCGGCGAACCTTCATGACCATTAGCGCCAGCCTGTTCACCCTACTTGTTTGGACCTGCAGTTTGGGTGTGGAACCGGTATCCAAACCAGATTTTTCCGGACTGATCATGCTCGCACCCGGAGACTCCAGCACCCTTTCTTTAACACAATTAATGGCTTTGGAAAACGACCAAATCCTCACGTACGAGGTGACGGGATTGAGTGATAGTTCTATCGCTCAGGTCTGGAATTTGTCCGGCGATTCACTCAAAGTGATGGGTGGGCAGGCCGGAGTATGCGATCTGACATTGCTTGCTTCCAGCGGGAGTAGCCGCTATGAGGTAGCATTAAAAATAAGTGTTTCATCAGTTCATCAATCAGGTTCCGCCAATAGCATCAACCTGGGTGATACCCTGGTCGTGAATTTGTGGGATTACGGTGTTGTGGAATCAACCACCATTGATTCGATACATTTGAATTTTTCGACACCAGGAATTTGTCAACAGACGGGATTTGAGAACGGATTACTCTCGTTTTCCACCATTCGCCCCGGCGAAACAAGCGCGGTGATTGAGGTCTGGCAGTCGGGTACGCGAACAATAATTGAATTAGAACTTGATGTATTTATCCAGCGAATGGTGCTGGCCGAACTTTTCACCAACGCCGGTTGCATTCCCTGCGCCCCCGCTAACGAACTGCTTAATGCGATCAATTCGGCATCACCTGAGGAAGAACTCGCGGTTATACGGTATCATGTTTCCTGGCCAAGTCCCAATGACCCCATGTACCATTACAATCGGTCCGAAAGCACCGCCCGGGTTCTCTATTATGGTGTTTCACAGGCTCCGACGTTTGTGATTGATGGCGTTTTTGCACCCAGTTCCACCGACCTGTGGTCCACGCAGATTCAACAGGCTTCGGAGAATGACGCATTAATCAGGATCGAAATTTCCGACGTGACCGATATAGGCGTTGATTCGATTGCCATTGATTTCCAAATGGATTCTTATGCTGAAACGGAGTTGACAAACCTGCGGATCATGTTTGCCGTGACGGAAGACAGCGTGGAGTTTTTAGGGGAGAATGGTGAAGACCTGCACATGCAGGTGATGCGTGACTACCACTATATGCCGCTGGCATCCCTCGCACCGGATGGTCAGTTTCTGGGACAAGGTCGTTTAAAATGGACGGCGGTCAGTGCGGACCGATCACGCTACCAGGTCATCGTTTTTGTTCAAAATGATTCTGATAAAAAGTTGCTGCAAGCGACACAAATTTCCCTGAACTGACCCGAGGAGTTTTTCCAATGCCATCTTTTCAAATACATCCCTTTTTGGTCCATTTTCCCATTGCACTCATTACGGTTGCAGCACTTTTTGATTTGATCGGGGTTTTATGGAAACGCCAATTTTTTACCAGGTCGGCTTTTGCAATGCTCCTGGTGGCAACCGCTGTGGCGGTGATTGTAGGCATTTCCGGCTATGCCGCTGAGGCACGCCTGGAACAGAATATTCAAATTCTGGCTGCTGTGGCAGATAATCTCACCCATCATGCGAGTCTCGGGAACACCTCAGTTTGGTTGATCGTGGCGGTTGGTCTTTTTCGAATTTGGTCAGTTTTGGAACGAAAAACCTGGTCCACAAACGGCTGGATTTTCCCGCTGGTCATGATTTTGCTCTCGGGTTGGGTGATTTACACAGGGCTGGCGGGTATTGATTTGTCCCAGGCAATCCGGGCAGCGTATCAAGCGATGAATTAACCCGGGGTGGTGACTGGAAACGTCCCGTATAAAAGAGATCTGCCGGAAAAACAACCGTACTTACAGGAAGTTGGAACATTTGAAACCACATAAATATATATTAATGCTAATTTTACCTATCGTAATTAGCGCCGCTCCAACCCGTTGGGGATGGGGATCGCATCGATATATCAACGATCATGCACTGGATTATTTACCCACCGAAATGTCGTTTTTTCAAGATCAGCGCACTTTCATTCGCGAACATGCTGTGGATCCGGACCAGAGTGACAATCGCCCCGGTTACTGGCACTACATTGACATTGATTACTACCCAGAATTTTTTAATGGCACACTGCCTACCGATCTTAACGCCTTAATCAATCTCTACAACTCATACACGGTGACGAATAACGGAACGGTACCCTGGGCTATCACCACCGAAATGGACAGTGTTAGTGCGCTCATGGCTGCCGGGAATTGGACGATAGTTTGGCAAGCGGTGGCGGATTTGGGGCATTATGTCGCCGATTCTCATCAACCGATGCACCTGACGGAAAACTATAATGGTCAGATGACCGGCAATGATGACATTCACTCCAGGTACGAGACAACCCTTACGAATGCGCATTTGGATTATTTAGCCTTACCGGTGGGCATTGCAGAGTATTGGGAAAATCCCATCGACACGATTTTTCAGTATATCGATAAGGTGTACCCCTATGTCGGGTTGGTTCTGGCAGCGGATGATGTTGCCTCGGCTCAGAATCCAAGCTATGGCAGTGTGTATTATAATTTGATGTGGGACGCGTTGGACTCCATTACAACTGACGCAATTCATCGCTCGATACTTGATCTTGCCAGTGCCTGGTATACGGCCTGGGTGAACGCCGGGAATCCCTATCCACCCGGCGTAGGGATTGTCAGCGAAATCCAGCCCACCAAATTTTTCCTTAATCAGAATTTCCCGAACCCCTTCAATCCCGGCACGACGATACGGTATGTCCTGGCACGCCCATCAGATGTGAATCTCGTGATCCTGAATTTAAAGGGTCAGGTGATACGGTCTTTTGCTTCCGGAAAGCAGCCTAAGGGCGAATATTCGCTTGACTGGGATGGTCGCGATAATTCAGGCAGATTGGTGAACACAGGTCTCTACTTCGCACGGTTGACAACCAGCGGTGGTTCACAAGTCATCAAAATGACTTACCTGAAATAGTCGGTTATTTTTTCAGTAACATCTGATTAATCGCGTGGTTATCAGAAACTCAAGCTAATTTTTGATTGTCTCGCTCGTGGGCGTGAAAAAAGCGGTTGGATCATATCCGATTTGACTTCTCCACGCTAATTGAACTCAGATTTCTTTAATCCTGTAAATCCAATCCGGATTGATTTTATTGCGCTCCTAATTTTTGTTGCGTTTAAAAAACCGGTCTGTAAATTAAACTGACTGGTCGGTCAGTATGGAGCTGAAATAAATGGAATTCGCAGAATGACTGAAAAAAAATCCAAAGAGGTGAGACAACAGGAAATTCTTGAAGCGGCTCTGGAAATTTTTGTTAAAAAAGGCTACAACGATACGCGAATGGACGACATCGTTAAGGCGACGGGCTTGAGTAAAGGCGCTATTTATTGGCATTTTACCAGTAAGCATGATCTCTTCATGGCACTCATTGAGCATTGGATGGATCAGTTCGCGCCGCTTTTAAGCCCTGGTTACCATGCAGGTAAGTCTGCCGTCAAAATTCTCCGGGACATCGGTCGCTTTACGCTCAAAACTTTTTATTTAAACAAAAACTGGTATCTGGCTGAGTTGGAATTTTGGGCAATGGCCAATCGCGACAAAGAAATTCGCAGCCTGGCTCAAAGACTTTATCAGAGGATCATCGGTGAGTTTGAATCGGTGATCCGCTATGGCATCAAAGAGGGCGAATTTCACACACCGAACCCTACCGCGGTTGCAATGTCAATTATGACGGCATTACAGGGGATGATCTGGTTCGTTATGATCCAACCGAAAAATTTCGTGGTTGATGATTATGTCACCACAAGTCTTGAGGCCATTATCACAGGCTTGACAGCGAATGTTGCATCACCGGTCACCGAAAGTACCGGCATACCAACATGACAAAGAAATCTCAATGTGTCACAAACGAAGGGGAACGCTATGCATAAAGGCGGACAATTTTTAACAACGCCCATCACTGAATCCGAAATCTTCACCAGGGAAAAATTCAGCGAAGAACAGCATGATTTTTTCAATATGGTGAAGGATTTTGCGGAGAGTACGCTCACTCCAATTTCCGAGGAAATTGACAAGCTTAGTCAGGATTTATCCCGGAAATTGATGATGGAGATGGGTGAGATGGGTATGCTGGGTGTTGATATTCCGGAAGTCTATGGGGGACTTGAGCTGGACAAAGCCACAGCATCTTTGGTTGGTGAAGCGCTCACCCACGGCAGAAATTCATCCATCGTTGTCACCTATTCTGATCAGACGGGTATTGCCATGTTGCCCTACTTATGGTATGGAACACCGGAGCAGAAAAAAAAATATCTCCCCAACCTGGTTTCAGGAAAGTGGATAGGTTCCTACGCGCTCACGGAGCCCGGATCAGGCTCCGATGCCCTGGCAGTTAAGACGAACGCCATTTTGAATGAAGCCAAAACACATTACATCCTGAATGGTGTCAAACAATTCATCACAAATGGCAGTTGGGCAGATGTTGGGGTCGTGTTCGCCAATGTTGACGGTGAAAAATTCACGGCATTCATCGTTGATCGAGATTGCAAAGGTTGGAACCGTGGACCGGAAGAGAAAAAGCTGGGGATAAAAGGTTCATCCACCACCACCTACATTCTAGAAAATTGCGAGGTCCCGGTTGAGAATGTTTTGGGTGAAGTCGGTAAAGGTGCCGCAATCGCTTTTAATGTGCTGTATGTGGGTCGCTACAAACTGGGGTCAGTTACTCTCGGTGGTGCCAAGGCAGTTATCAAACTCGCGTTGCAGTACGCCCATGAGCGTCATCAATTCGGCCAGCCCATTGCCAATTTTGGTATGCTTCAACGGAAATTTGCAGATATGGTTGTCCGCGCATACGAATCCGATACGGTTCTATATCAGGCTGCCGGGAGTATGGATGAGGCGATCGGCACCAAATCGCCGGCCGATGAGGGATATTACGCACATCTCCAAAAAGCCATTGAGGATCACGCCATCGAAACATCTGTCATCAAAGTTATCTGTTCAGAAACACTCTGGCTAAATGTTGATGATGGTCTGCAAATCCTGGGTGGCTACGGCTATTCAGAAGAATATCCCATGGCAAAACTCTATCGTGACGAACGCATCAATCGGATTTTTGAAGGGACAAGTGAAATCAACCGCCTTATCATCGCCGGGACCGTATTAAAAGATGCCCTCATGGAATCGTTGCCCATCCGGGACGAGGTTGATCGTGTTCGCCACACCATGATTCCTGAACTCGATCTGAGTAAAGCGGGTGATTTTGAGGACGAATTTAAAATTGCCGAGTTGGCTCGTTCACTGGTTTTGAATGCGTTCGACACCTGCATTCTAAAATATGGCCAGGACTTCAAAAATCGTCAGTGGGTGATGGAACCCATCGCCAATATGGTCATCGCATTTATGGCCATGCAGGGTGTTCTGAGGCGTCAGGTTCAGCTACCGGATGGTTATGCCAAGCGGGAAACGGCCAATGCTCTGGCGAGAGTGTCGGTGGCACAGCGATTTGCTGAAATAACGACCCTAGCCCGGGTTATTTGGGGTCATACACTGAATCATAGAGATCGAAAAGCCGTGGAAAAACGGCTCAATGATCACATTGAGGAGATCGGATACTATCCGGATATTATCGCCAATAAAGAGCTCGTGATTCAAGCGCTCTATGAAGCTGGCGAATATTTTTTAAATGACTAACTAATCGAAAATTTTTTTAAGTGGGAGAAAAACCATGAGCGATCGTTATAGCGTAATTGTTGATGCCGTCCGGAGTCCGATTGGCTTGAAAAAGGGATTGATGACCGGGATGCGTCCCGACGAAGTCACGGCAGAAGTGATCAAAAGTCTATTTGTACGCAATCCGAACCTCAAACCTGAAATGGTGGAGGATTTGGTTTTGGGGTGCGCCTTCCCTGAAGCAAGTCAGGGAATGCTAATGGCCAAAGGGGTTGGCATTCTGGCCGGACTGCCGCTCTCCTGCACCGGCAAAGTCGTGAATCGTTTCTGTGGTTCTTCCATGGACGCAGCACACCAGATCAGTCAGGCGGTGATCGCCGGTGATATGGAAATTGGCATTGCAGCCGGAGTGGAGGACATGCTGGGCGTGCCCATGGGTGGATACAATCCGGACTTCAATCCAAAACTCTATAAGCTGGGTTATTACATGGGGATGGGTGAAACTGCGGAAAATCTTGCTAAAGAACTAGGTATCAGTCGGGAGGATCAGGAAGCGTTTGCCATTGACAGCCACAAAAAAGCGTTGGCGGCACAGGCTGCCGGACGGTTTGACGCTGAGATCATACCGGTGGAATTAAATGGTGTGAAGGCCGTCCGGGACGAAGGTCCCCGGGAACCGGATGTTGAGAAAATAAAATCTCTGAAGCCGGCATTTTTAGGCGATGGAACCATCACCGCAGCCACATCCAGTCCCATTTCGTTTGGGGCTTCGGCGGTATTGATCATGAGCAACACCAAAGCGGCGGAATTGGGGCTGACAGTTCGGGCGAAAATTGTCAGTCGGGGCATCGGTGGTGTTCCGCCAACACACATGGGATCGGGGCCACTCCCGGCAACTGCGAAGGCATTATCAAACGCCGGCATGAAGCTGGATGACATTGACGTGATTGAGTTGAATGAGGCATTTGCCGCTCAATCACTGTATGTGATTCGCAAGGGTGGCTGGCCCATGGAAAAGATCAATTTGAATGGTGGCGCTATCGCCCTGGGTCATCCGCTGGGGTGCTCAGGAGCTCGAATCTTGACGACGCTGCTAAATGTCATGGAACAGCAGAATGCCAAGCACGGACTGGCCACCATGTGTATTGGTACCGGTCAGGGAATCGCGACCATTCTGGAAAGGGTATAGCCATGGCCTTGAAGATTGAAAAGGTTGCCGTACTGGGTACCGGTGTGATGGGTGGGCAGATCGCTGCACATCTTTCCAATGCCGGCATTCCCAGTTACGCATTTGACATGACTCAGGAGATAGCGGAAAAGGGGATCGCAGCCACAACCAATCTGAGTCCGAATCCCTACTACAATCCAAAATCCGTTGAACTCATTACACCCTGCAATTACACCGATCATCTGGATAAAATTGCTGAAGTAGATTGGGTGATTGAGGTTATCGCTGAGCGACTGGACTGGAAACACGATCTCTACCAAAAAATAATTCCGAAACTCAAACCGAGCGCCATTTTCACCAGCAACACCTCTGGTTTGCAGGTTAGTGATTTGGTGCAAGGCATGCCGGATGACATTCAGCGACGCTTTTTCATCACGCACTTTTTTAATCCACCCCGCTACATGAAGCTGGTGGAATTGGTGCCTGGTGTCCAGAGCGATCCCGCCATTATGAAATCCATGGCCGGTTTTCTGGAAGATATTCTCGGCAAAGGAGTCGTGTATGCCAAGGATACACCCAATTTCGTTGCCAACCGGATCGGCGTTTATGGGATGATGCTCACACTCAGGCTCGCGCAGGAAAAACGACTAAATGTGACGGAAGTTGATGGTTTGACCGGCACACTGATTGGCCATCCGAAAAGTGCGACATTCCGTACAGCGGACGTGGTTGGTCTGGACACGCTGGCATTTGTCTCGAATACCGCATTTGAAAAATGCACGAGTGATGAAGAACG
>MNWS01000098.1 GCA_001872685.1 Fidelibacterota bacterium CG1_02_48_14 | reverse complement strand
AAGGGAGCTTGACTGTGAGACCGACAAGTCGAGCAGGTACGAAAGTAGAGCATAGTGATCCGGTGGTTCCGCATGGAAGGGCCATCGCTCAAAGGATAAAAGGTACGCCGGGGATAACAGGCTGATCACTCCCAAGAGCTCACATCGACGGAGTGGTTTGGCACCTCGATGTCGGCTCGTCACATCCTGGGGCTGGAGAAGGTCCCAAGGGTTGGGCTGTTCGCCCATTAAAGTGGCACGCGAGCTGGGTTCAGAACGTCGTGAGACAGTTCGGTCCCTATCCGCCGCGGGCGCAGGAGATTTGAGAGAACCTAATCCTAGTACGAGAGGACCGGATTGGACGAATCTCTAGTGTACCAGTTGTCGTGTCAACGGCATCGCTGGGTAGCTATATTCGGACGAGATAAGCGCTGAAAGCATCTAAGCGCGAAACTCATCTCAAGATAAGATCTCCCTTTTGTTGTAAAACAAACTAAAGGTACCCCAAAGATTATGGGGTTGATAGGCCACAGGTGTAAGTGCAGTAATGTATTTAGCCGAGTGGTACTAATTTACCGTGAGGCTTGATCAATTTTTACCTAAAAAATATATCCCGTAGGGTCTATCCCGTTTTCCCAATTTTGTCAAAGATTTTTAGATTTTTGATTTTCCGGTGGTTATAGCGTAGAGGCAACACCCGATACCATTCCGACCTCGGTCGTTAAGCTCTACTGCGCCGATGATACTGCTACCTTTGGTTGTGGGAAAGTAGGTCATCACCGGGAAACCTTTAAAAGCCTCATCATTGAGGCTTTTTTTTTGCTGAAAAGATGATCGATACCATTTTTAAAAATCCAATATGACATGGAACACCTTATAATCATTACCCATGAATCAATTTGCTTATCCTGCTATCGACCGATAAATTTCCCCGAAATGAAATCATAAACAGGTATTGTGAACCAAGGGCTATACGAGTCGGAATTAGTTTTCGATGTGTCTTAGAAAGGTAATAAAAATGAAGAAAGCATTCCCGCTCCTCTTGATGATCATCCTTCCGATTTTGGGATTCTCTCAAAATTTGGTTGTATCACCAGATGTAGAGCTTGCTGATTATGATATAATTTACTTGATGGATTTTGATTTTGACAATGGGCAAAATAATCCCCTGATTTTTCAATATCGGCTGATGAACCAGTCAACAACTCCTATGCCCCTGATTCGGATTAATTTTTCCCTGGATGCCTACATTCCGTCCATGGATATTGACGGTGATAACAACTATGACCAAACATTTAAGAGCATCTTTGTCATTAGTACTTACGTTGATACACTTTTTGGTTCCAGCAACGTAACCGTCTCCAGTCGCGACCTGGACCTGAATGCTGGTGATCGGGAAGTACGCGACAGCCAGAACCACATCATCCATTTTGTAAACACAGAAATTCAACAGAATTTTGATACAGGTCGACAGAATGAAATCATTTCAACAATATTGGCGTTAGGCCGCGTACCGGCAGGACAATACCGGTTTAATGTTTCTGTAGCGGAAAACAATGGAAATGAGGTCTATAATCAGGACAAAACAATTGTCATTCAAAACCCCTCCTCCATCGAACTAATTTCCCCGGCAGACGGCTACGAATTTATCGGCGATCTCAATCCCGTGTTTCAATGGAGCTCCACTGGTTGCGATCATTTTTTAATTCGAGTTTGCGAATACGATACCAGAGTACATTCATCACCGGATGATGCGATCCAATCAGAATCTGTTTTCCCCTTTCCTGATAACGGTGGGTTTGCTGATCTAGGCTCTGCTAATCAACTCGATTATTCCTCAGCAGGTGGCCGACCATTGGAGTATGGTAAGTCCTACGCCTGGCGCGTACAGAAGCTTTGCTCTACGATTGGTGCTGATGAAGCATTATACAGTGACATTTACACGTTTACCGTAAATGACGCCGGTCAGCCGCTCTCACAATGCCTACAGCAGATAAGAAATGTGCTGGGCGATAATCAATTTAATGCCTTTTTCGGACCCAACGGCCCGTTAAACGGATATGTTGACTGTGGCGGATTCATCCTGGATGGAAACCCCATCAGTGCAGACGAATTTGGGAATTTACTTTTACAATTTGCCGGTGGTGTGTATACCATCGAAAGCATAACGACCCAGTGAGGCAAAAATGAAGATGCTCAGCAAATCATTACTAATCTTAACGCTTGGGTTACTCTTGTTTTTACCGCTGAATGGTCAGGAGGCCGTTGGCGTAATCGCAAAGACAAAAGGTCAAACATTTCACAAGAAATTCAATTCAGATGAGTATATGCCACAAGCTAACATCGGCTCCAAACTTATGAATCACGATTGGGTGAAAACCGGAACAGATGGTTATGTCGCCCTATTTTTCCTCGACGATAAAAGCCAATTAAAAATTCGTGAAAATTCTGAAATGGAAATTCTCGGTACAGTTGAGCGCGGTCGAATTAACAAAACGATCTCCATGGATTTTGGAACCGTAAAAGCAAAAATCGACAAACAACAAGGCGAATTTCGCATTGCCACACCGACCTCCGTAGCGTCTGTAAAAGGGACGGAGTTCTGGGTGATTTCCGGACCCAACGGGGATCAATTCATCGGCCTAACCGGCACGGTTGAAGTGCAAAACAGAGCCAGCGGCCGAACATCTTCCGTGACAACCAACCAAACCGCCACCTCCAATTCAGATGGTAGTCTTGATGTTACCGTAACATCAGATACGGATGTACCCGATGATCCTGATGATACTCAATCTACCGGCGGGGGCGAGGAAAGCACGATGCACCAGCTCAGGATAACCATTACGGATGACAGCAATAACGAACGCGAATTAATCATCGAATATTCTGAATAATTCCTGAGAAAAACGGATTTTACAATCATGCCACGATTTGTCTTAATACTAGGGGCCTGTCTTGTTGGAACCCTTGCATTCGCTTCTGAATTGCTGATTCCATTGACCCAGGGTGAGATGGCTCACCTGCCACCCCGGGAAGGTGTGCAAGGTCAAGACCTGGCTTTAGAGGTTGTCTATACGGGTAATCAATCAGATGTTTCCGCAGCAAAAATTCTTTATCGATTATCCGGACAAATTGGATTCCTCGAATCAACCATGAATTTCAAAGGCCTGACCTTATATGGAACCATCCCTGGAGATAATGTGGCTGCGCCGGGGCTGGAATATGTGATCGTTCTGCAACTCAGAGATGGTGGAATTTTGGCCTATCCGGCCGTGGAAAACCCTATGGAACAGCCCGTTTATATTCCGGTCATTGAACCCCGGGCACAGGTTGAAAACAGGCAGGGGGGTTCCCAATCCGGCCAGATCATTATTTTAACCCCGGAACCGGGTGTCACCCTTCCCTATGGTGAAGATCTGGTTGTTGCCGTCTCACTTTTTAATCTGGAAAATGTGGATGTCAACTCCATCAAAGTATTTTTTGACAATGTCAATGTCACAGCCTACTCAGTACTCTCTGAAGATCTCGTAACCTATCGCCCCGATTTTCTGAAACCAGGGAACCACAAAGTTTCAATCGAAGTATCGAATCTCTACCGCGTGCGGATCGCAACATCAAATTGGAATTTCACCATCGAGTCTAAAGCCCAATCCCTGTTCCAGGTTGACCTGCACAGTAATTTGACCATGAGCAATCGCTCCAATCTGATTCATATCCCGAAGTATGATGATACCACGAAAGTATTACTGGGGTATAATGCAGAAAATGTAGCCGTCAGTCGTCTTGATTTTAACATTGATGCCAATATGGACTGGGTGCGCCTGACTTCTACGGTCAATCTGACGAGCCAGGAACGTCCTGATGTTCAGCCTCAAAACCGCTTCAATATCAACGCAAAGAACTCGTGGCTGCGCTACACATATGGTGATGCCTCACCGATGATGAACCGTTTGGGGCTCTGGGGGAAAAGGGTCCGCGGACATTCACTAAAATTGATGTCAAACTGGGCAACACTCCAGATCGTAAGTGGCGAGACCGACCGCGCTGTAATCGGTTCTGCGGCATTCGACACAACTGCCATGTCCTGGAATCGAAACAATTATCATTTCCAAAAACATCTGTTTGGTATTAGACCCGCCTTTGGAAATGGTCGAAATTTTCAACTCGGTTTTTTCTATGTCCATGCTCGCGATAGTGTGAATTCAGTCGAGCTAAGACCTGATTTGAATTTGAGTTATCCCTTCACCATCGCCGGGAGCAGTGATCCCTTCAATATCCAATTCGGTGATGACCAACTGATTGCATTTGGAGACACCACAAATCTGAATTACAAATTTAATAACGCCTTCCCCGAAGACAATCTTGTGGTGGGCACAGATTTGACACTTGGCCTGGATGAACGTCGAATGCTGCTGGAATTTGAAGGTGCTCTGTCCCTGACGAATCGCAATATTTTTGATGGAGCGCTTACCCGGGCAGAACTTGATACATTCGGTTTGCTGAGTGACAGCACTTACGACGATACACTTGGCAGCGGGACCTTGGATATTCCATTCAGTACGATTGACGACGCACTCTCCAGTTGGGGATTGGGATTTTTATTGACTGATAGTCAATTCGACCCCGGCAAACTTGAACAATATTTTGTCCTCAACCGAAATATTCTCATTCCCGTTGATGTGAATAAGTATACGGAAAATCCCCTCAAAGGATTGACCTCCATCGCCTATTCGATGCGCCTCCGGTTGAACTATTTCAAACAATTCATTTCTATCAGCTATAATTATGTAGCCCCAAAA
>MNWS01000192.1:4364-4721 GCA_001872685.1 Fidelibacterota bacterium CG1_02_48_14 | reverse complement strand
TTGCGGGGCAAGTTTGACTTGTGCGGGGACAGATTTACCACCTACTGGGCGAAATTATTGGCTTCCCGGATATGCTGGCTGCCACAAACCCGCCACAGCAATGGGCCATTTGCAGCAGGAATGCTTCGGAACCCGCTGGATATAACCATTCTTGTGTGACGGATGCCAGAAACTGTGGAAAGAGGAGTCAAATTGGTGGAAAGCGTGTGAAATAATGTGGAATGGGTGGTCAAACTCCTGGAAAGGGTCGGAGATTTTGTGGAAAGACCGGTAAATATCCTGGAAGAGGTCAGATATTTTGCGGGTGGAGGGGTTAATCCTGGTTGGGGAGCTGAAATTTCTGACGGGAAAGGTCTC
>MNWS01000192.1:0-4347 GCA_001872685.1 Fidelibacterota bacterium CG1_02_48_14 | reverse complement strand
TATAGTTATCATTGTCCGGGCGTCCTTCGACTCCGCTCAGGAAGACGCCCGATCCCTCACGAAGACGCCCGATCCCCCAGGATGACAGGGCTACAATCGTTCCACCCCTATCGGGGTTTTCTTGGTTGAAATCCGTTTTATCCGTGGTATCCGTGTTCTATTGGTTCCTACTCGTTCTCGTACTCGTACCCGTTCTCGATTTCTTACTCTTTCTTCTTTCCTCTTTCTTCTTTCTCTAAAAAAAACCAACCCCTCTTTTATTCTTCCGTCAGTTGCCGGACAGGCGCCCTGTCAGGGGAGAAAGACTGACGCTGACTCAGCTTTTAATAAAATAGTCTCTGTGGTTCTCTGTGTCTGCTTCGTGCGCCTTCGTGGAATCGGTTCTATCCGTGCAATCCGTGTTCTATCGTTCCAAAACTTTCCCTTTACCATCGCTAGCTCAACGGGGATATTTAGCCTGCCGTGAAATTGCCCAATCGTTACGTACCGATCCTCCTCGCCGTGTTGCTATTCACAACCCCGAGCCTATTCGCCCAAACAGACGATTTCGACGAGAAAATCAAGAGCAAATCCAGCGAGCTGGAAAAACTCCGCGCCGAGATCAGTGACATTAACCAACAACTCTCCCGCACCCAGCGCTCAGAACAGGATGCTGTCACCAACCTCAATCGTTTGGATCGCCAGATTTCACTGATCAAAAAACTCCGGTCAGAATTGAGTCAGGAACGCAAACTGAAAGAGGCTCAGATCCGGTTATTACAAGCGACTGTTTCAGCAAATCAGGAAAAAATTGCAATCCTCCAGCGACGCTACTCCCGGCGTGTCGTGAGCGCATATAAAATTGGGACTCAAGAAGATTGGCAACTGGTTTTGAATGCCAGTAATCTTTCACAAGCCTTCCAACGCATTTATTACCTGCGTGCATTGCATCAGGCAGAAGCACACATGCTGACCCAAATTCACAAAACCCTGCGGGACACCGATGCCGCCCGGGCCAAGCTTGAATTACGACTAGGCCAGGTAGCCAGCAGTCTTGAAGAGGAAGCAACCGCCGAAAAACAGCTCCGGGCAAGTCAGTCGCAAAAATCATCCGACCTGAAAAAAATTCGCAAAAATCAATCGTCACTCAAGCAGGAACTGCAGCAGAAAAAAGATTCCGCCAAAAAACTTGAAAACATTATCGCCGGGCTTGAGAAAGAAAAAAAGCTTCGACTGGCAGAACTGGCACGACGCCGGGGAACCAGCGAACGCCAGGCTGCATCAAAGTTCGCTAATATGAGAGGCAAGCTACCCTGGCCGGCGACGGGGAAAATTACCGCTAAGTTTGGCTTGCAACGCAACACCCGTTTGAAAACCGTCACCGACAATCCGGGCATTGATATTGCCGCTCCAAAAGGGTCCTCCGTGAAGGTGGTGATGGATGGCATCGTCGTTGCAATTACCTGGATCCCTGGTTTTGGCAATACGCTGATTATTGATCACGGTGGTGGTTTTTACTCAGTTTATGCCCACATTGATGATGTCAAAATCAACACCAATGACTATGTAATCAGCGGTGAAACCATCGCCGTGGTTGGAAACTCAGGGTCCTATGATGGCTATAAACTCCATTTTGAGATTTGGGCAGATAACAATAAGTTGAACCCTCAGGAATGGCTAAAAAGATAAGTAAACATTCGCGATGAAATTATTCCCCATAATCGGTCAGGAGACTTTCCTGGAGCGGATTCAGAATCTGCTGCATTCGGACAGGTTGGGTCATTCGCATCTTTTTACCGGTCCGGAAGGTGCCGGGAAAGACGCCCTGGCACTGCAATTCGCCGCCATGCTGAACTGCAGGGGCACGGGGGAAAAACCCTGTGGTGAATGTCCTTCGTGCCACCAGTACCGCAACCTGGAACACACCGCGCTTTATTTGATTTTTGCGTTGCCGGATAAAAGCAAATCCTCCAACGATCCGGATCCGTTCAAGGGATTTAATGATGCCGATATGACGGCGGTTCAGGAAGCCATCGCTGCCAAGGTTAAAAACCCCTACCAACCGATTCAACTACCCGGTGCGAATTTCATCCGCATCGCCAGTATCCGGAAATTGCGCCAGGATATTTATCTCCGAATGAATCCGGGTATCATCAAAACAGTGGTGATTCTGGAAGCACATAAAATGAACGACCCGGCTTTTAATGCGCTGCTCAAGATTTTGGAGGAGCCGCCGGAGAACACGGTTTTTATCCTCACCACCGCATTCCCGGACCGGATTCCGGCTACCATCATTTCGCGGTGTCAGTATTACCGCGTTCCGCCCATCAACCCGAAAGACCTTGAACGGCATCTGGTCACCCGCTTTGACCTGGAAACAGCCGAAGCGCACATTCTAGCCCGGTTATCTCAGGGAAATGTCCGCCAGGCAGAATATTACGCCGAGGACCGTCAGCGAAAATGGCTCGACCTGATCCGGCAAATCGTTCACGGTGTACTTTCGAAAAGCATGACGGAGCTTCAAATTTTGGTGAAGCATCTCGCCGATAAAAAGCGGGTTGCCGATGACGAACTCCAACAAATTCTTTCCGTTTTCATCCTGTTCCTCCGGGATGTCGGGGTTGGTGGGACTGGTGAACGCCAGGCGATCTGGGCTGAAGAGCGGGACGCAGTGCTCGCTTGGTCACCCAATTTTGATGCCGGAAAAGCCGTGGAACTGGTGACCCAATGCCAGGATGCTTTGGTGCGGAAGGCTCATTTTCCACTTGCTTTAACGCGATTATTTCTTGAACTAAGGCTATTGGTGAAAGCATCGGAAAATGAGTACCAACATTAATTCAAATTCAGATCATTAACGCCGTTAGCTATTTTTTTTTGAATAAATGACCCGATCGGATCAGACACACACTGAAGAAAGCAAATCTATGCCGATAAATGATTTATTTGTGAAGGTTGAGTTCAAGGGAAATCGCCGGGAGATTTTCCTGAATGAAGCTCAGAATAACTTTCAAACCGGTGATTACGCCGTCGTTGAAACTGAAAATGGTTTGGACCTCGGAACCATTCGTACCCGAGGCTGTGCCGATTGTGATAGCACCACCAAGTCAACGGTAAAGCATCATGGCATCGGACTCAAATCCACGGAATATCTGCCTGGGAATGGTCATGGTGACGATTTGAATGATGATCCGCCATCACAACATGATGGTATGAGTGTGAACGGTAACGGCAATGGCAATGGCAACGGTAACGGTAATGGCGATAGTCCGGTCATTAAGAAAATTCTTCGCGCGGCTCATCACGGTGAAATTTCACAATTAATGGAAAACCGCAAAGCCGAAAGCTCGGCGCATGATCAATGTCTGCGTCTGGTGGAACAACACAATTTGAATCTGAAACTCGTTGATGTGGAATATCAGTTTGATCGAAAGAAAATTACTTTTTTCTACACCGCCGATGAGCGCGTCGATTTCCGGCAGTTGGTGAAAGATTTGGCGGCCGTTTTCAGAACCCGCATTGAGATGCGACAAATCGGCGCCCGGGACGAAGCCCGTCGCATTGGTGGTGTCGGTTCCTGCGGACAGGAATTATGCTGCACACGGTTCATGGAGGGGTTCGAACCCATTAATACCCAATATGCCAAGGATCAGAACCTGCCCATTAATCCGTCGAAACTCAGTGGGAGCTGTGGCAAGCTTAAATGCTGCCTGCGTTTTGAATGGGATTTCTACGCTGAATCCATCAAAGATTTTCCCACGCTGGGCCTCCCCGTTGAATTACCAAACGGCATCGCGGCCATCGTGACCAATGACATTTTGAATCGCAAAGTGACGCTCTCTTTTGAAAACGGCTCCATTGAAATACTCGAACTTGCTGAAGTACAATCTATCCTTGCTGCCATGGCTGAAGACTCCCGGAGGAAAACGGTTTGAGCGCTGAATCTCGATTTTTTTATGTAACCACTCCCATTTATTATGTGAATGACGAACCTCATATTGGTCACGCTTATACCACCATTTTAGCGGATGTCCTGGCGCGGTTTCATCGCGACCGGGGCGAGAATACCTATTTTCTCACGGGTACGGATGAGCATGGACAAAAGGTGCAACAAGCTGCTGAAAAACGCAATGTGAGTCCCAAGCAGCATTGTGACGAATACGTGGTACGGTTTCAGGATAAATGGGAAAAACTGAACATTTCCAACGATTATTTCATCCGTACAACCGACGCAGACCACATCGCGGTAGTCAAACATCTCCTCCAAAAACTTTGGGATGATGGCTTCATCTACCGGGATACCTATGAAGGTTGGTATTCCGTTGCGGAAGAACGCTTTCTAACGGATAAAGAGTATGAAGAGGGTGAATG
>MNWS01000003.1:1097-5814 GCA_001872685.1 Fidelibacterota bacterium CG1_02_48_14 | reverse complement strand
GAGTTAGAACAAATGACCGATCCCATGCTGAATGCACTTTTCCCGGAGGCTTCCAAAAGAGGTGAATATTCCACCAATCCTTACACTTTCGGTGATTGGGTTGATCTTGAAGCGGGATATACACCTGCGAAATTCACTGTATTTGCTATTCGTATCTTTAATTATTTGCAGCCTAAAATAGAGCTGGATCCCCGAAAAATTGAGTTGGTTTTAGACAATTCTGCAGTTCTCAAAAGTTATGGACTTGACCAGTATGATGAGCCACCGAATATTGAGCGTTACCTTATCGCCAATAAAGGTTCCTCTGGAAATGAACGCCGCCGGTTCAAGGAGAAAATTGGTATGGCCAAACAGACTATCCTGGTGAAGACTGCTGTTTTTAAAGGAGGCAAATCAGAAGGGTTAATCGTTTTTGATCCGCTTCCTCCTGAGATTCAAAAACTATCCGTGGCTATCAACGATCTTGTGATGGGTTTTGATTCCAATAACTGGCCATCCAATGTTCGCTCGGTCAAATTTCCGTTCAATCGTTCAGGTAGTGTGGATGGGACTGCCAATGAAATCAAAGCACCGATGGGTAATGTCTCATTTCACGGAACAGCTCAGTTTAAAGAAATCGAAGACTTAAGCGGTGGATCACGTCCAGATACAAATGCTGTTCAGGTAGAATTAAATATCCGTAATCAAACCAGCTACGATAACCTACTCAGAGTAATTCGTTCTGACATTCGGTTTTATAACGCAATACTGGATGTTCAAATCACCACAACGGGAACGATGATCGTCAATGGCTTTCTTAATTCAACCGGCGATCCCACCCTGGATGAAAACCTCAAAATGACGCTTGAAACGTTAACTTTCGAACCTCTCCGGATGAAAACCTCTAAAGGAAATTTTATGCCGATAAAAGTTCCGTTCCAGTTATCCTTCGGGTTAACTCCATTATTTCCCCAGATAAAATTCGCTCCAAACAAAATTGAGATTCATTCACAAATTGGTTCACAGACGCAAATCGATTCAACCCGATCCGCACCACGCTGGTAATCGGAGAAACGAAATCAATGATACCATGATAAATATTCAATTAGTTCGTAATTCAGGATTCATCCTATTGATCTTGTTCATGTTACAAGGACTGGGGTTTGCCAAATACGAAGAATCCCGTGGGGTCTGGCTCACCACGGTTGGTGGTGCTGATTGGCCGGATTCCTACAATGCCGGTAGCCAGCAAACACAGTTGCGCAACATGCTGGATAATCTGAAATCCGCCAATATGAATACCGTGTTTTTCCAGGTTCGCACCCGGGGTTGCACCTTTTTCCCAAATCCCTACGAACCGCTGGCTGCGGAATTGACCGGGACATTGGGAGCCAGTCCGGGATACGATCCATTAGCCTATGCCATTACCCAGGCGCATAACCGGGGACTGGAAATCCATGCCTGGTTCAACTGTTTTCTGGTTTGGAGTAGCAGTTATTGGCCACCGGTAAGCACACCAGCCCATCCATTGAATGTCCACCCTGAATGGCGAATGGTAGACAACCAGGGACATGCGCCCGATCCGTCACTGGGCGAGGATGTCTTTTTCTCACCGGGCAACCCCGAAGTGATCGCTCATACGCAAGCTCTCGCGTGGTATCTGGTGGACAATTACGACATTGACGGCATTCATTTCGACTACATCCGCTACCCGGGAACCAACTATAGTTATGATGATGTTTCACTGGATCGGTTTTACAGCGACGAGGGTAACCCGGATAACCTGGTGTGGCCTGATTGGCAACGGTCTCAGATCAATCAGTTCATGGATACTTTTTATGACAGCGCCATGGTTTTAAAACCAAGGCTGAAGGTGTCTGCCGCTGTCATTGGTCGCTATAATACGCCCCCCTGGAATGCCTATTATGGCGTGTTTCAGGATCCGCAACAATGGGCAGAGAATGGGAATATTGACATCATTGTTCCCATGATCTACTGGCCTATTGGCGACCCCTATCCATTTGAGCAGTATCTCACGGATTGGGTAAATAATCGTCGGGCTGACCGACTCCTTTATGCCGGCCTGGGTACTTACAAATACGAGGACAATTACAACGAAGTGTACAACGAAATCGCGGTTACCCGTGGGTTACAGGCTGAGGGGCATGTGCATTTTCGTTACGATAATCTGGTAACCAACACAGGGTTCATTTGGAATCTTGCCGGTACCGCTTATGCACATCCGGCGAATCAGCCAGCAATGCTCTGGAAAGATGATATTCCGCCGAATGGTGTTGATAGTTTGATTTTCGAGCCGAACGAGGATTATAACTACGCCCTTCTAAAATGGCCGGCGGTTCGTGACACCGCGCCTGACGGTGAGCTTGTTTCAAAATTTAATATCTATCGATCCACCGATGAGCCGTTGAACATCATTAACCCAAACCATCTGGTTTCCATCACCACCCGACCCGATACATTCTACTACGACCTTGATTTTACCGAAGGACACACGTATCAATATGCCGTTACCGCACTTGATCGTCTCCAGAATGAAAGTCCGGTAAGTCCCGTTATCACCTACAGTTACCTGGGATTGAGTAACGAAAATGAATTACCCGGGACGCTTGTTCTGGATCGTGCATTTCCCAATCCATTCAATGCGTCGGTGACCTTGACGCTGGAGGTGCCGTCGGTACAGTCCGCAAGGTTGACCATTTATGATTTGCAGGGGCGACTTGTGAAATCACTGTTCCTGGGTGAACTCAGCCCGGGGAGGCATCAGTTGAATTGGAACGGCGATACGGACGGAAATCAGCGTGCCAGTAGTGGCATTTACCTGCTGGTTTTAGAGAATGAATCCGGGCGCTCGTTAGAAAAACTCACACTTTTGAAATAAACGAGAGCTATCGTCTTGGAAAAAGAAAGTTATAAGAATGAAACACACTGAATCACGCTTGAAATGGGTTGAGTGCTCACATAACTTCACGGTCAAGCATGATAAATTTTCGAGAAATAGACACGCAAGAAAAACAATCACACCTTTAGGGGAGGTTTTATGAAACGCTTGCTACCAATACTGGGTATTCTACTAATCACCAGTGGAATTATTGCCCAACAAGTACGGGATACGGTGACCGTCGATGACAGTAACATCGATCTCTACGAAGCCTACACCACGTACGATTTCTGGGATGTGGTGGATGGCTCGGGCTATGGTGGCTCGCACCATGTTCTGCTCAGATCGGGTGGTAACGATGGTCCCACCGGCGCTTATACCAAATGGACCCTGGATGTACCACAGTCCGGGTATTACATGACCTATTTTTATCTGCCGGTGAACAGCAACAGCCGGAATCGTGCGCTGTATGTTGTGGCACCTTTTGGCGGTACACCTGATTCATTGCGATTTAACCAATCGGAGCAAGGTGGATATTGGCGTCCGTTAGGCATCTATTACTTTATCGAAGGAACGGACAGTTATATCCAGATGATTGATGATTCGGTGAGCACAACGGGTTACGCCGTGCGCTCAGATGCAGTCAGGATTATCACGAGCAATGGTGCACCGGATCTGGAACCGGAACGCCGAAATTCGTATAACTTTGCCGAAGTCAATATCGGCTGGTACGAAGATTGGACATTTGATGTCTACAACATTGGTGACCAGGCACTGACTATTGATAATCTTTCGGCGGACACACCGAATTTCTCGGTGCCAGCACCCGGAGTACCCCATGTCATTCCGGCCCACAGCAAGAGTCAGATTACGGTGCGCTTCTCACCCACTTCCGAACTGGTGGTTTATGATACGCTGAGAATTTCCAGTGATGATTCGATGGAACCGCTTATCTCTATTCCGGTTCGTGGTGAAGGCACAGCATTAACCGTGGTTTTGAATAATGATGATGGCGCACCCAGTTATGTTGAACTCTCCGGCGCCTGGACCAATTCAAACGGCATCGCGGTCTGCGAAGGAATTCCCAACGCAACCAGCCGGTATTCCATCCAGTCAACCAGTCCCGGCGCTCGCGCCCAGTATAACCCTGATATTCCTGTTTCAGGTCAGTACAATGTGTATTACGCGGGACCCTTGACGGACAACGCCAGTGATCATGCTTTGATCGAGGTTTACCCCTTCGGATCACCACTGCCAGATTCGGTTTACATCAATCAAAATGTAGCCGCCGCCTGTGTTTGGAAATTCATTGGAACCTATTATTTCATTGAAGGCACGCTTAACTATGTGTTCATGGTTAATGATGGTACCGGTGCAGGCTATGTCTTGCGAACCGATTTAATGAAATTCGTTTCGGTTCCGGCACGCCCGAAGATTGAAATTCCCTCAACCAGCATTGATTTTGGTGAAGTAGCCGTGGAAAATATCGCTACCCAGTATATGATGATTAAAAACATCGGTAGCCAGGAGTTGGTGATCAACAGTTTGGAATTGGAGTCCGATTTCTTCTCAGTGGTTTCACCCACGACATTCCCAATCAGTATACCGGCTCTTGATTCCATCAATGTTCAACTCCGGTTCCAGCCTGCCCAGGTACGCGACTACGCGGATACGCTGATCGTTAACTCGAACGACTGGGATTTCCCGATGATTTCGAAGATGATTTATGGTCGGGGAATTGGCGAGCAGATGTATGTGGACAATCCGGCCAACGACAGTGATCCCCATCCATATTGGAGTAGCTACCCTGATTTGAGTTTTGAACCCTATCCGGGTGAT
>MNWS01000003.1:0-1083 GCA_001872685.1 Fidelibacterota bacterium CG1_02_48_14 | reverse complement strand
TGATACGACGCTCTATAATCATTGGTATTTCTCCTCGTCAGCGGTTGGCTACAACCTCAACCATCTTTATTTATTCAGCGCCCGGAATCCCGGAGCCTGGGTAGAGTGGTCGCTCACCATGCAGAATACCATGGAATACGATATTTATATCTACAGTATTGCCTCTGAGATTGATGCCAATGCCGTACCCTATATCGTGAACCCATTCACGGCAGATCCTGATACGGTCATTGTGGATCAGGCTAATAATTCCGGCTGGATTTTGCTGGGACGGTACCCATTTATCGCCGGATTAGCCAATACGGTGACCTTGCTTAATGACACCTCCTACACGCTGCAGGGTGGTCAATCCACGTTGCGGGCGGATGCCGTATTGGTGCAAGAACCGGATTATGTGGGAATCGGTACCGAATTCGACCCCATGCCCATGGATTTTCAGTTAAGTCAGAACTATCCGAACCCGTTCAATCCGACAACTTCGATTGAATTCGGAATTCCTTATCAGGCGAATGTTCAGCTCTCGATCTACAATATTTTAGGTCAGCGCATTGCTACACTCGTGAGTGGAGACCTGCCAAATGGTCACTACAAGGTGAAGTGGAATGGTCTGGACGCCTTTGGAAAACAAGTTTCCAGTGGCATGTATTTCTATCAATTGACAACACCAACAGGTGAATTGACGAAGAAAATGCTGTTTTTGAAATAGCCGTTTCCACATCATTGGTTTTTCTCAAGAGCCCTGGTTTTCCGGGGCTCTTTGATTTTTGGGGACGTTGGATTTTAGACAATAGACATTCGACATTGGTAATTCGTCATTCCCGCTCGTCTCCCTGAAACCCGTCGAAGGGCGAGGGGGTTCATCGCTATTTGAGCTTTGAGCTTTGACATTTGAGCTTTGCCATTTGACATTGAAAACTTCACACCGGTCTGCTTCTTTCTTCTTTCTTCTTTCTTCTTTCTTCTTTCTCTAAATTGACATAGCTGTCACGGTGAGGCCGAAGGATCGAAGTGCGACAGGGTTCATCGGTATTTGAGCTTTGAGCTTTGAGCTTTGACATTTGACATTGAAAACTTCACACCGGT
>MNWS01000042.1 GCA_001872685.1 Fidelibacterota bacterium CG1_02_48_14 | reverse complement strand
GTCAGCCCCCGGGAAATCACACTCGGGCAAAACCTAAATATTTTCGCAATTACCACCAATTGAATTCAGTGAGACTATAATTTCAGAAGCAAAGCGAACTGAAATTATACAGTCGAACTAATCCCGAAAGCGAAGCTATTCGGGATCTCATGGGTAATATTCCCCGCCCCTGGGGGCGATACGAATAAATTTCAACGATACCGATTGATACCCCGCCGCTTGCGACGGGGAGCGTCATTTAAGACGACATTAACCACTACTCAATCGGCAAAACAAATATTTTCGGTTGTTGGAGATTTTCGGGATTTGCCAGTGTCCCGTCATTCTTCAAAAACCGCCACTGGCTGTTACCATTGAAGTAGAGATGTCCATCAGCAATCACGCCGAGTGTCGGTTCGTCAAAATCAGGGTGATTCGCGGCCAGGACCTCCAGCTTGATGATTTTTTTGCGCGGTGAATCGAGCGTCAGTCTGACGACCCGCTGTGGCCGAATCCCATTTTGAATGGCGTACAGGAATTTTCCGTCACTGCAAAGTCCGTCAATTCCCAACAGACACATGGGCTCGGATAGTTCCAGTGCGGTGACCTTCCTACCGGGGAGATCCACACGGTACAGTCCCCGAGCGTAATCAGCAACAAGCAGGGTCTGCTGATCCCGTAAAACGACCATTCCCTGGGGCGCGCGAATGATTTGGGGTGCAACGAAGGGTTCCAGCTTGTGGCTTCCGGCACTGAGTCGGAAGATCATTTCACTCCGGCTGTCACTTGTATAGAGATCACCATTTGGCGCCAGGACCAAATCGGTCAACAGATGGCCGGTGGAGTCGGTGGGAATCATCACCTTTTGCTGCAGGTTGCCGGTTTGCAAATCATACGCGTAAACGCCGGTCTGTCCATCTTCAGCGACGGTGCCTGGTGGTGTCTGATTGAAAATGGCGGAGCAAACCCAGAGCAGATTGCGGGTCGTGTCAATGGTCATTCCCAGCACACTGCCCAGACCACCGCTGGCGGATTGGACAAAGGTTGAGATTGCGCCAAGGGAATCAATCTTCATGATTTTTCGTTGATGGACACTGCTCACAAAAAAACTGCCCGAACGGGGATCGAACGCAAGTCCTTCGGTAATTAATGTCGAATCGGGTAACACAGCCACGATTTCCGCCATTCCGATCTGATGCTCGTTATCTTTGATTCGTCTGACAACAGCCTGAAATAACGGATCATCGTAAACTGACTTGAAGTCAGAATCAAGCTCAGGATCGCCGGTCATGCCAAGATCAGCGTAGCGATTCAACCAAAACAGCGCGGAATCGTGATTCCCTGTTAATGCCTGCCCACTGGCCAGATTATAAATCACAGAGGGGTGATTTGGGCGAAGGTCATTGGCGCGCTTCATAGCCTTTAAGAAATCAGTATAATTGGAATCCTCATAAGCGGACATGCCGGTCTGGTAAATTTCCTGCAGCGCAGGTTGTTTCTCAGGTCCTGACTGGCAGGCCATTATCAGAAAAAAAAGTGCAATGAGTCCAATCCGACCAGTCAGCCAAAATTTACCATTCATCACTCACGCTCCATCTTCTGTAAGGCGTTCCACTGAGATCGCTCAATCCGATACATGAGAACCTCCTGTTTAAAGAGTGTCACCGTCCCGACCAGAGACATGCCATTCTTTTCAGCCACCCGCGCTGACCCTGCATTGTCCGGATACATGAGGGATATGAGGTGGTCAATGTCCAGTGTCCGGAACGCGTGATCCCGGATAGCGCGGGCGATTTCCGTGCCCAGGCCCTGTCGCCAGAACGATCGCGCCAGCAGATAGGCAACCTCCACATGCTGCTCCTCCTTCAGCGTCCAGTCCAGCAATCCGGATCGGCCAATCAGCTCGCCAGTGGATTTGAGTTCCGTTGCCCAGACTGAGTACCCTTTTTCAGCATAGAAAGCATAGATTTTTTTCAGTTCCTGTCGGGTATTTTCACGGGTTTTTGCTGTTCCATCCCCGATAAATTGCATGGTGGCAGAGTCTGCATAGATTTCAGCCAGGGTGTCCAGATCAGCGTCGCATAGTTCCCGAAAATTGACGCGCTTGGAATCGAAGAGCAGGGGTGGTTTTGTCATAAGATCCGAAAGAATTCCCCTCAGTTATTTCTGTACCTGGAACAGAAACGAAACCAAGCGTGGTGGTTTGTCTTCAATGCCGGTGTCAAACCATTCCTTCAGAATGGTTAAATGAAAATCATTTTGCCGGGCGCTGTCCCAAAAGCTGGAGATATGGTGGATGTAGGCAGTCGGGTTTACCCGACCATCCTCAGTGTCAAAAAAACCGGCCTTGCTGCCCAGATATTGACGGGAAGGATGGAGTTCGCTGATGAAAAAATAGCCACCTGTTTTAAGCTTCAGACGGGCTTGATTGAAAATGAAGGACAGGTCTTCAATGTGTTCCATCACCAGACTGGAGGTAATCAAATCCGCGAAGTGATCAGGTATTTCCCAGGGCTTTGTGATGTCGGTTCTCCGGAAGGTTGCACGCTCGTCGGTGATTTTTCCCCGTGCCTGGGACAGCATTTTTTCGGAAAAATCAAGCGCTATGACCCGCTGCGCCTTGGTGAGTAAAAAGAGGGTGTTTTTGCCGGTGCCGCACCCCAGTTCAATTACGAATTTGAAGGTAAGGGGTGACAGCGTTTCAACAGTGACCTGTTGATCCAGATCGCGGGTGAGGTTCTGGTCGGTATCGTACCGATCAGCCCAGATGTCGTACGCCTGTTCGATGTTCATGGATCTAATTGATACGATTCTGCTAATGCTTTTAAGCTGTCCAATGCGTTATGCCAGCCCGCTTTCATGTCATTATAGCCATCCTGGGTTTTGATTTTCGAATGGGTGAGGCTCACCACGCACCGGTCAGGAGCCGGGGGGTCGAATTGCACATCCACCATGCTACCGGGACAGTGGTCCGGGTTTTCCCAGGTAAACCGAAGGCGTTTATTGGGAACCACATTTTTATAGATGCCCATATCACCATCGCCGGTGTGATATTCACCACCCACGCGCACATCCAGTTGAGCGTCATGCGTAAACCAGCGGTTCAGCCGTTCCGGTGTCGTGAAAGCAGCATAAACCCATTCCACCGGCGCCGGCATGGTGCGACGAAAACTCACTTCAAAATTCCCGTCAGCGCGCTGACCAACGACCCGCAAACCCCGGGCTTTTTCGTATTCCACAGTAATGTTCTGAGACCACCACGCGTTCACGCCCCACTCGGCAGCCAGATATTTGGCTGTGGCAGCGTGACCTTTTTCCTGGGCATTCCACCGGTCCAGAATGGTGTACCATTCATCCATGGATTTACCGGTTTTCTTGATCGCTATATCAGAACGGGTCATTGTTTTTATTCCATTAAGCTGTCGTTCATTTTGCGGTGGGATGATTCACCTTTACCGGCTGCACCCACGCTTGCTCCAGCTCGCCGGGCGTTCCGGGGTTTTCCTTGAGTCGGGATGATTCCACTTTCGCACGCACATACAGTTCGTCACCCCGAATATTATACTCAACCGCCAGGCCGGTACTGGTGGCCCGGACGATACCGGGTTCCTCAGGATAGTCCGCCAGCGTCACGATAAATTGGGTGGTGTACTGAACACCCGGGCGTGGCTGAATCGCCAAACCATACTTTTTTCCGGTGTGCCAGATACTGTCCAGAACCACACCGGTGGAGGCATAAAAATCGCCGGATTCAAGGGCACTGATAATGGCTGCCGGAGTCAGTTCTGTCGCATGGACCATCACCCAGCCACGGCCGGGATTGGCACGTGTGACATTAAATTTTGAATAATGGTGGGCGTCATCCACCGCTAAGCCGTAAAACAGAGCACCATCTTCGAGTACCCGTTTCGTGAGCACATAATCCCAGGTAGCGTCCGTGCTGGCGTGTGTACTGTCACCGGCATTATGAACCAGGGGATGACCGTTGTACACTTCAAAGAAATTATCACCGTTAACCGCAGCCAGCTCATCGGGGGAAATCGCATAACCAAAATTGGGATGATTAATATGGGGTAAAATCGGTTTGCCGGTGGTCGTCCGTTGATCCAGAATAGCATCAACATTATTCTGCAAGACCTCCACCACATCCGCGCCCCTTTGTGGTAATAATAAAGTCTGAATGTTGGTGGCATTCACATGGAGAGGTTTCTTTTCGAACCGATCAGAAATTTCTTCGCTTTTAATCAGCAGAAATTTGCCAGATTCTTCGAACAGTGAGCGATACTCGGACATGGTTTTAAGGCGAACACGCCAGAGATCAGCATCGCCGTCGCTCAAGGAATCCGCCAGGGGAATGACCTCCACCCACGGGTCACCAAAGAGTCGGACATAACGCAGGTAATGATCATAATCGGTGCTATCCACAGTAACCCATTTTTGACCCTCCTGCAGGGTATTGTGGTCGGAGATAGCCAGAAAATGGTAGCCGTGCTGTTTATACCACGCCGTGATGACTTCCGGATAATCATTGCCATCGCTCCAAAATGAGTGGGTATGCAAATTACCGCGATACCATTTCCGGGCCGGTTGGGAACTATTGGGCGAACAGGCGTCCATTCCCAGGATCATCATTATAAAGACCAAAAAAAATTGAGGCACTCTTGCGTTGTGCATGATTTGATTATCCACCTTCGGGTAATAATAAGACTTCGTACGGATAATTCCCATGACTCCGTGAAATTCGGGTACTAACTACCGCCATTCGTCCTTGAGAATTCATCGGGAAATGATAAATTCCCGCCAACAAAGAGAACCTGTCTCATGCGATCAAATCCACGCCAACCCTATTTAAGGATATTATTTCTCCTCTGTTTTTTAGCCGGGGAGAACTTGGCGCAGGTCAATACAGAAAAATTGCGTCAATCATCCGACTGGAAGGAAGGGTGGAGCGGTACCGTGGGGTTTAATCTCTCATTCCGAAGAGGAAATGTGGAGAAAAGCGATTATCTGTTGGATGGTTCATTCGGATGGAAGCACGGTCATCACCTCGTATTCGGAAAAATCATGGGAGAGTTCGAGGACATTGCCGGAGATCAGATTTCAAATGCAGCATTTGTCCATTTGCGATATAACCTGCAGATTGAAACGCTCATAACCCCGGAAATTTTCACCCAGTACCAATTTGATCAATCATTGAATCTGAACTCCCGGTTTCTCATCGGTTCCGGCATTCGGCTGGAGGGCAAAATCACCCCTAAACTCTTCGCAGCCTTAGGCAGCGGCACCATGTGGGAACAGGAATATTATGAACAGAATCTTTCCCTCACGACAGCACGCTGGACCAATTACCTGGTGACCAATTGGCGGCCAAAGTCCAACTGGGGTTTTTCAAACACACTCTATTACCAACCGGCTTTTGACGATTTTGGCTTCTTCCGGGTTTTGGATGAAGGGGGTCTGCAGGTTGATCTTTCTGATCATATCGTGCTGCGGATTAATTTGAATTATCGCTATGACAGTAAACCGCTGTATGCCGAGCTAAAGCAATATGATGTCAGCCTCACCAACGGGTTGGAGCTGCGCTTTTAATAAAGATTAGAAGAGAAGCTTAGAGAAAGGTCAGGATTTATTTGGAGACGCCGTTAATCAATTTGACCGGGCAGGTGGTGCTTATCACCGGTGGTTCCCGGGGCATCGGTGCAGCCGCCGCAAAAATGTTTGCTCACGTTGGCGCTGATGTGGCCATTGCTTACCGTGAAAATACCGAAGCTGCCAACGCCGTCGCTCAGGCGGTGGGACAAATCGGCCGGCGAGCAATCCTATTAAAAGGTGAGGTTTCAGATCCGGCGGTAGCGACACAGCATATCGCGCGGACGCTGGAGGAATTTGGGCGACTGGATATTCTGGTGAATAATGCCGGAATATGGACCTATTTGAATACAGGCGAGGCTTCGGTTCAAACCTGGGATGACCTGATGGCAGTTAATCTGCGCGGGATGTTCAATTACACGAATGCTGCCGTGAAAATATTCAAAGAACAGCAGCAGGGTAACATTATCAATGTCTCCTCCACTGCCGGTCAACGCGGTGAAGCTTTTCATAGCCATTATGCCGCCAGTAAGGGTGGTATGAATGCCTACACCAAGTCACTCTCGACAGAATTAGCGCACTTCAATATTCGGGTGAATGCTGTGGCTCCCGGTTGGGTGGATACGGATCTGAATGATGAGGTATTTGCGCTGTCGGCTGAGAAAGAGACGATTCGAAGAGGGATTCCTCTGGGTCGAATCGCCAGCCCGGAAGACATTGCGGGACCCATTGTTTTTCTCGCGTCAGCTCTGGCGCAGCATATCACGGGTGAGATCATCAATGTGAATGGTGGATCGGTGTTATGCGGTTAGCATCTAGCGGGCAATAAACCGCCGGGCACGAATGTGATCCGGGGAAAAATACCGCCCCGATAAGCGATAGATGATGTAAACTTTTGGGGGAATCTACAAGCTCATGATTGCCGTGTCAAATAGTGTTAATAGTTGTTAAATAACAACAGTTAAGGCTGAAATACAACATGATAGAATTTCTCCCGATTTCGTATTGCACTGATTGGGGTTTCCGATTACTTTCGCGCCCAATGGTTGCCCAAAGATCAATGCACCATTTTTTTGCGCTGGCGCTGGTATAGTCCAACCCAAATTAAAGGACAACGGTTTTGGCTCAGATTTTCCCAAAATGGACGAACAAGTTACCCCCTGTTGTTGCTGCCGGCTTACTCCTGGCGCTCCTGGCGGTTGTTGGATTTTTCTGGTACTTTGGCTCTCCCATGTACACCGATGTCGGGTATCAACCGGTTCAACCGGTTCCCTACAGCCATAAGCTGCACGCTGGCGATATGGGCATGGACTGCCGGTATTGTCATACAGCAGTGGAGCGCTCCACGGTAGCAATGGTACCACCCACACAAACCTGTATGAATTGCCACACACTGGTTTTACCGGAAAGCGAATTGCTCAAACCGGTGATGAAAAGCTGGTCTGAGGGAACGCCAATTCCCTGGGTAAAAATTCATAAAGTTCCGGACTATGCCTATTTTGACCACAGCGCTCATGTTCGCGTAGGCGTTGGTTGTGCCAGTTGTCACGGCCGGATCGACCAGATGGAAGTGGTTCAACAGGATCAACCGCTTTCAATGGGTTGGTGTTTGGAATGTCACCGCAATCCGGACATGAGCCTGCGACCTATTGACCAAATTACCAACATGAGTTGGACACCCCCTGTCAACCAGCTTGAATTGGCTGCAAAATTTAAATTGGAGCGCAATATTAATCCGCCCACCAATTGTTCGGGATGTCACCGATGAGTACTGAAAAAGCATTACAGCAATTGTCACCAACGGCTGACCCCAAAAAATATTGGACCAGTCTTGGTCAAATAGAGCAGTCACCCGAATTTCAGAAAATGGTGGAGCGCGAATTTCCGGAAGGCGCTTCCGAAATGACGGATCCCATGTCTCGCCGGCGGTTCATCAATTTGATGGGTGCGTCCATGGCTCTGGCGGGACTGGCGAGTTGTCGTCGCCCGGTTGAAAAAATCATTCCCTATGTGATTCAACCCGAGCAGATCACCCCCGGCATTGCCCAGCGTTACGCAACGACGATGCCCTTTGGCCTGAGCGCGTTCGGTCTGACGGTGGAAAGCCATGAAGGCCGTCCCACCAAGCTTGAGGGCAATCACCTTCATCCCGCGTCAATGGGACGTGCTGATGCATTCATTCAGGCATCCATCCTTGATTTATATGATCCTGATCGCTCGCAACTCGTTCAGAAAAACGGGAAGAAGGCGACATGGGCAGCTTTCGTTGATTTCTGGTCAAAATTATATGTCAGTTACCTCAACAATGGTGGGCAGGGGCTGGCAATTTTAAGCGAATCGTTTGCCTCACCGACGCTTTATCGCCTGAAACAGAACTTTACCCAGACATTTCCCAAAGCCGTTTGGGCGACTTACGAACCCGTGAGTGATGAAAATATTTTTGCCGGAATTTCAGCAGCAACCGGCCAATCGCTTCAGCCGAATTACGATTACAGTAAAGCCAATGTTGTCTTGGCGCTGGATTCGGACTTTTTGATGATGGACAGCGAAAATCTCACGGCTGCACGGGGATTTGCAACGGGTCGTCGTGTGGCATCCGAAACTGATTCCATGAACCGCCTGTATGTGGTTGAACCAGCATTCACCATCACCGGTGGTATGGCGGACCATCGTCTCCGTCTACAATCAGGTCAAGTCGGTACTTTTCTCGCCACACTAGCCAAAGCATTACAACGACAAAATGTCAAAGTTGATAATCGCTGGCTACCGGCGCAAAATGAACCATCCTCAATCGACACCGCCTGGATTAAAGAGCTCGCCCGGGACCTCGTAGCCAATCAAAGCCAAAGTCTCATCGTTGCCGGACGTCGTCAACCCGCCGAAGTTCACGCCTTGGTTTTTGCGTTGAATCAGAGCCTGGGAAATATTGGAAAGACCGTCGTTTATCGTGCGTTGAACGATGCCGCCGCGCCCAGCACCGAAAGTCTGGTGGAGCTGTCCAAAGCTCTAAAGTCCGGCGAGGTGGAGACATTATTTATCCTGGGTGGTAACCCGGCTTATTCTGCTCCGGCTGATCTGGCATTCGACAAACTGCTGACCACGGCAAAACAGACCATTCATTTTGGTAAAAATGCTGATGAAACCGGCAGCCTTACGACCTGGCAACTACCCCAAAGTCATTACCTGGAAAGTTGGGGCGATACCCGCTCGGCAGATGGCACGGCCAGTGTTATTCAGCCACTGATTGAACCGCTCTTCGACAGTCGTAACACGGTTGAAATGCTATCGCTTATCACGACCGGCGCGCTTCCCAAAGCTTATGATGTCGTTCGTGAAACCTGGAATTCCCTGATTCCCGGGAATTTCGAAGCCGGCTGGCGTCGGGTTTTACACGATGGCGTCCTGGCGGATTCAGCCACACCGGTTATTCATCCTGCCATTGACAAAAAATTAGCAACATTCCTTCAGGCTCACCCATTTCCAGCGACAAGCGCTACAGCAGCATCGATGGAAATTATTTTCACAGCCTCCGCCAGCACATTCGACGGACGATTTGCCAATATCGGCTGGTTGCAGGAGTTGCCGGATCCCAACACAAAATTGACCTGGGATAATGCCGCACTGCTAAGCCACACCACGGCTCAGAAGTTGGGTGTGAAGAACGAAGATTTGGTCGCTGTTGAGTTGAAGGGACGAATGATTTCGTTGCCGGTGTGGATTATGCCCGGCCAGGCGGACTGGACCGTGGTCGTCGCATTAGGTTATGGTCGTACCAAGGCTGGTCGGATTGGTAATTACATTGGACAGAATACCTATACTTTGCGGACCAGCGAATCGCTCCATTTTACCCGTGGGGCGAAAATTACACCAACCAATGGCATTTACGCCCTGGCCTGTACACAAGATTTTCACGGACTGGATGTTGAAAAGCTGGCCAGCGAAGGGATTGACCGAAGATTGCCAACTCTAATTCGGGAAGCGACACTGGCGGAATATCGCAACCATCCGGAATTTGCCGGGCAGGAGTCTGAATTTCCCAATAATTCCATGTGGCCGGACTGGAAATACGACACCGGTTATCAATGGGGCATGTCAATTGACCTGAATGTTTGTACCGGTTGTAATGCCTGTACCATTGCATGTCAGAGTGAAAACAATATTCCCATTGTTGGCAAACGTCAGGTTGCCAAGGGCCGTGAAATGCACTGGTTACGCCTGGATCGTTACTATTCCGGCAATTTGGATGCACCGCAAATGGTTTTCGAGCCGGTGGGTTGTCAGCAGTGCGAAATGGCGCCCTGTGAACAAGTCTGTCCGGTGGCGGCCACCACGCACGACGCCGAAGGGCTTAATGTGATGACCTACAATCGTTGTGTGGGAACGCGCTATTGTTCCAACAACTGTCCCTATAAAGTGCGTCGGTTCAATTTCTTTAATTACACCAAGGACACGCCTGAAATTGCCCGTATGGCGATGAATCCTGACGTCACGGTACGGTTCCGGGGTGTTATGGAAAAATGCACCTATTGTTTGCAGCGCATCAATCGCGGTAAACAGGTCGCCAAGAAGGAGAACCGCGAGGTCAGGGATGGTGAAATTGTTGTGGCCTGTCAGCAAACCTGTCCGACGGATGCCATTGTTTTTGGCAACATTAATGACCCGGACAGTCAGGTGAGCAAGATGAAAAAGCAGAACCGGGACTACGGCCTGCTGGCTGAATTGAATACGCGCCCCAGGACCTCTTATCTGGCGAAGTTGCGTAATCCGAATCCAGAATTGGAACTGTCGAATCACCGCGGTTAACCATCCCGGTTTTGTTGGTAACCGTGTTCAGATAGTAATGAAGTAGAAATGAGAGAAGGCAGTAAGTTTGAAAACCATTGAACCAAATCGTTCGCCATCTGAAATCGCCGTTTCAGCCCACGGAGCGCTGGAATCCCCGTTGATTACCGGTAACCAGACCTTTCACAGCGTCACGGAAAAAATAGCCGGCATCCTTGAACGGAAAACACCCAAGGGCTGGTATGTGGGCTTTTCCCTGGCGGTCTCATTACTCATGTTACTCGTCGGGACTGTGGGATATTTGGTTTGGGAGGGTACGGGAATCTGGGGAGTCAATAACCCCGTCGGTTGGGGCTGGGCAATCGTCAACTTTATCTGGTGGGTCGGTATTGGACACGCCGGAACCCTGATTTCAGCCATTCTTTTCCTGCTCCGGCAACAATGGCGTACCAGCATTAATCGTTTCGCGGAGGCGATGACACTATTTGCGGTCATCTGCGCGTTGCTTTTCCCGGGAATCCATGTCGGACGGATGTGGGTTATCTATTATTTCTTCCCGATTCCCAACCAAATGTCCATGTGGCCGAACTTCCGTAGTCCGTTGCTGTGGGATTTTTTCGCGGTGGGAACCTACTTTACCGTATCACTGCTTTTTTGGTACACGGGGTTGATTCCGGATTTGGCCACCATGCGTGATCGGGCCAAATCGCGAATGAAAAAGATTGTGTTCGGTTTGCTGTCATTGGGATGGCGCGGTGGTAACCGACAATGGCAACATTATGAATTATCGTATCTGATTCTGGCCGGACTCTCAACGCCACTGGTATTATCGGTCCACTCGGTGGTGAGTACGGATTTTGCCACCAGCATTATACCCGGTTGGCACACGACCATTTTCCCTCCGTACTTTGTGGCCGGTGCGATTTTTTCCGGATTTGCCATGGTGATGACATTAGCCCTGATTGCCCGGAAGATTTTCGGTCTGGAGCATTTCATTACCCTGAATCATCTGGAAAAAATGAACAAGATCATGTTGGTGACCGGGTCCATGGTAGGGTATGCCTACATCATGGAATTTTTCATTGCCTGGTATAGCGGGAATGAATTCGAAAGTTTCGCCTTCATTAATCGCGCCTTTGGCCCTTACGCCTGGGCTTATTGGACCATGTTTATCTGTAATGTGTTGTTACCCCAGCTTTTCTGGTTTAAAAAGATCCGCACGAGCATTCCAATTATGTTTACCATGACCATTTTTATCAATATTGGCATGTGGTTCGAGCGGTTTGTCATCACCGTAACGTCATTATCCCGGGACTTTTTACCATCGAGTTGGGATTATTACATTCCCACCATTTTTGATGTCTTTACATTCATCGGTTCGTTTGGTCTTTTCTTCACACTATTCCTGTTGTTCCTGCGATTTTTGCCCATGATCTCCATGGCGGAAGTTAAAGGCGTTCTGCCACAGGCCGATCCGCATTATGGACACGATCACGCCTCCAAAAAAGGAGGTGCCGCATGAGTAACCTGAAGATTCACGGTTTGCTGGCTGAATTTGCCGACCCCCATGCACTGATCAATGCTGCCAAGGCGGTTCGGGATGCCGGCTATAAAACATTTGATTGCCATTCACCCTTCCCGGTTCACGGGATGGATCAGGCCATGGGAATGAAGCGCTCATCCATAGGATTTATCGTGGCTGTTTTTGCCTTTCTTGGCGCCGTCATTGGTTTGGGCTTGCAGGGCTGGGCAAGTACAGCCGCCTACCCGCTGGTCATTTCCGGCAAGCCGCTTTTTAGCTGGCAGGCTTACATCATTATCACCTTCGCTCTGTTTGTTTTGTTTGGAGCGATTTCGGCAGTCTTAGGTATGTTGAGATTGAATAAACTTCCCCGGCTGCATCATCCGGTGTTCTATTCCGATCGTTTCAAATCAGCCTCAGATGATGGTTTTTTCGTGAGTATCGAAGCTTCCGACACCCAATTTGATGCTGCCCTGACAAAAACATTCTTAGAGTCGATTGGTGGGAAAAATGTGGAGGTTTTAGAAGGCGAATGATGAAGTCCGCACTACTTCAACAACAGACAAAATTTTTAATTGCCGCCCTAAGCCTTGCAATCCTGGCAGGTTGTTACCGGGGGCAACCATCCTCGAAACCGCCGATTCACCTGAATCCCAACATGGACACTCAGGAAAAATACAAACCCATGGGGGAGAGCAAGTTTTACGAGGACCATCTCGATATGCGCACCCCGCCTGAAGGTACTGTTGCCCGAGGTGAACTCCGTGCGGATAAAATTCTTTACGAAGGTAAAAATCCGGATGGCTCGCTGGTTTTAACCAATCCACTCCCGGTCTCGACGGCATTACTAAAAACGGGACAGGAACGGTTTAATATTTATTGTTCACCTTGTCATGGCGGTGCCGGTGACGGCAAGGGCATCATGACAAAATATCGGTATCCTGTACCTCCCACCAATCTGCACGATCAGCGCTTAATTGATTCACCGGACGGTCATTTCTTTGATGTCATTACCCACGGCATCCGGAATATGCCCCTGTATGCGCATCAAATTCCGGTGGAGACGCGCTGGGCAATTGTCGCCTATGTTCGGGCGTTGCAACTCTCCCAGAACGCATCGTTGGCAGATGTACCCAAAGATGTTCAGGCGCAATTAGGCAAGAAGTAAAGCAAGTTTGTAAGTAAGCAGAGAGAAATTCAGCATGAAGATGGATCCACAGACCTTTCGATTGACCGACTCCGGAAATTTCGGCCGCAACATGCTGATAATGGGTGTTCTGGGGTTGGTGATAAGCTTCGTTGGATACGTCATCAATCAGGAACAATTCTTTTTCTCCTACCTGGTGGCGTTTGCCTTTTGGACGACTCTGGGACTCGGGGCGTTGTTTTTCTTAATGCTTCACCATCTGACCGGTGCGGTGTGGAGTGTGGTGTTGCGAAGGATTATCGAGTCCCTCGCCTCCAGCTTACCCGTTATGCTGGTGCTTTTTATTCCCATTTTGTTGGGGATGCACTCGCTCTACCACTGGTCCCACGCGGACGTTGTGGCAAGCGATCCTGTGCTCTCTCAAAAAGCAGGCTACCTGAATATGACATTTTTCACCATCAGGACCGTTGTGTATTTCGGAATTTGGTTCCTGTTAGGGCTCGGATTATACAAGGCTTCACGGAATCAGGACGGCGGTCATACGGATGCGATTCAAGCGAGAATGCGCAAACTCAGCGCTGGTGGCATGATACTCTATGCTTTTTCAGTCAGTTTTGCAGCGTTTGACTGGCTGATGTCCCTGGATCCGCATTGGTTTTCAACCATTTTCGGAGTCTATATCTTTTCCGGTGGATTCCTGATCTTTCTATCATTCATTGTTGTGTTCACCACCTGGTTACGTCAAAATGGCGTCCTGGCCGGTGTTATTACCATTGAACACAACCATGATTTGGGACGGCTGCTATTCGCATTTACCGTGTGGTGGGCATATATCGCCGGTTCGCAATATTTTCTCATCTGGTACGGAAATTTACCGGAAGAGACGCACTGGTTTCTTGATCGCTGGACGGGTAGCTGGAAACCCTGGAGCCTATTTATCATCACGGCCCATTTCGCAATCCCCTTCTTTGTCCTGGTTTTCCGCGCCAGTAAGCGGAACGCAAAAATTCTGCTCAGCATCGCCGTTTTATACTTTGTGATGCACTGGGCGGATCTGTATTGGGTCGTCATGCCCACGCTACACAAGTCCGGCGTGAAATTGTCCTGGATGGATTTAACCACCTGGTTGGGTGTGGGTGGTATTTTCCTGAGCATCTTCTGGAGACGCTATTCCGCAGCACCTTTGATCCCGGTGGGTGACCCCAATCTTCAGAAATCCATGGATGTTGTACACCTCTAATCAGAAAAAAGACAAACGAAATAAGACAAGATAAACAGTTAGATATGTCAGAAAAAAAAGAACACAGAGAATCAGCACCACCCAGCCACAAAAAAATGGGTTATGACAAAGCCGAAATTTCCATCAAATGGATTGCAGTGATCGGTATCCTGTTTGTGGTGTTAATGGTGGTTATTTCCGTCGGAACCAAGAGCCTGTTCATTAAAGATAAAAACGCAGTCATTTATGATCAGGTCCTAAAACCCGTTTCGCCTTTACTCATTCAGATACAGGCACGCGAGGACTCACTTCTGGACAATTATCAGATCCTAAATATAGACAAAGGCATTTACCAAATTCCAATTGACCGGGCTATGGAAGTCCTGGTAGAAAAGGCAAAACGGGACCAACACACCCAACCTTAAACTGGGTGAAAAGAGATTCCCGCCATTTTTCGTAATGGGTGGAATGAAGTAGGTGAATCGAATGATTCCTCGATTGTGGATTTATGCTGCCGTCTATTTTCTGCTTCAAACGAGTGGAAGCACCGATATTTGCGCACAAATCCTGAATGAGAACGACCAGGCCCTGAAAGGCATTGATGTGGAAGAACATCTTGGACGCCACCTGCCGCTGGAATTGACATTCACCGATGAAAATGGCAAAGCGGTTAAGCTGGGTGATTTTTTTGACGGGCAACATCCGGTCATCATGGCGCTGGCCTATTATGAATGCCCCATGCTGTGCACCCTGGTACTGAACGGCATTGCCGATGGCGTGAAAAATATGGATCGTCTCAGTCCGGGTAAGGATTATCGCGTCCTGACCATCAGCATAGATCCCCAGGAGACATGGGAACTGGCGAAGGAAAAGCAGAAAACCTATCTTGCGGCCGCCGGTGAAAAAATGACGCCCAATGACTGGACATTCTGTGTCGGCGCGGAAAGTGACATTCGCGCGGTGGCGGATTCATTGGGATTTGACTACTACTATGATGCGGAACAGGACGATTTTGCGCATCCGGCGGTGATCTATTTACTGACACCGGATGGCCAGATTTCCCGCTATCTCTACGGCATTCATTTCAAAGCTCAGGATTTGCGTCTGGGCTTATTGGAAGCGTCACGAGGCAAGATCGGGACAACGATTGAAAAGATACTCCTTTACTGTTATCACTATGATCCGGATGCAAAAGGCTATGTGGTACTGGCAGGGAATGTGATGCGCGTCGGCGGGGTGTTGACACTGGGATTATTGAGCATTTTGCTGAGTCTGTTGTGGTGGCGGGACCATCGCCGGAAGGAAAGCCGCTCATGAGAACGAAGATATTATTTTTACAATTAATGATTGATGCTTAAGGAAAATTACGGTTATGGATAGTACAGCCACACTTTGGATGCCACCGGCGCAATCGACGATTGCCGGTGAGGTAGATGCGCTGTTTTACTTCATTTTTTATGTGGCAATGGGATTTTTCTTCCTGGTGGTTCTGGCAGCGCTGTATTTCCTGATCAGGTATCGCCGGAAGGGGAATGAAGTTGGGCTCACCGATGGTCACGACCACAATTTCAAGCTGGAGTTGATCTGGACCATTATTCCGACGATTCTCGTGTTCATCGTCTTTATCTGGGGCTTTCGAACCTATCTAAAGATGAATGTCGCGCCCAAAGGTGCCATTGAAATTAAAGTGACCGGACAAAAATGGTTCTGGTCATTCGACTATCCGAATGGTGCGGTGACACTGAGTGAATTGGTGGTTCCGGCAGGAAGACCCGTGAAGCTGTTGCTGTCATCGCGCGATGTAATCCACAGTTTTTATGTCCCGGATTTCCGGATCAAAATGGATGCCTTACCGAACCGGTACACGATGCTCTGGTTTGAAGCTAAAAATGTTGGTACCTACAATCTGTATTGTGCGGAATATTGTGGAACGGGTCACTCTACCATGCTGGGGAAGGTGAAGGTGTTGTCAGTCAGCGATTATGAAAAATGGCTGGCCAATGCCGGAGCTGAGAAGGATGCGGAGGTGCCGCTGCCGGAATTGGGTAAAAAGGTATACACGGGTAAGGCTTGCATGACCTGTCATACCATCGATGGCACGCCAAGTGTCGGTCCGACATTTAAAAATGTCTTTGGCCACACCGTGGAATTATCGGACGGTACCACGATTACGATTGACGAAAACTATATCCGTGAATCGGTGCTGAAACCTCAAGCCAAAGTTGTGAAAGGATTCGCACCGGTGATGCCGACTTTCCAGGGACTGCTGAGCAACCGTGAGATAGATGGCATTATCGCCTACATCAAAACACTGTCAGAACAATAATAAATTGAACATTGAAAGAATTAACCATGTCTGTGAATAAAGAGTCTTTTTTACCAGAACCAAATTTTCTCACTTCGCCCAAAGGGTTGAAGTCCTGGTTGCTGACGCTGGACCACAAACGCATTGGACTCATGTATCTTTTTGCCATCATGTTCTTTTTCATGATTGGCGGAATCTTCGCGGTTCTGATTCGTTTGGAGTTGCTCCAAATCGGCGAAACCATCATGTCCGCGGATACCTACAATCGCATGTTCACCCTGCATGGCGCGATTATGATCTTCCTCTTCATCATTCCCGCCATTCCAGCGGCGATGGGAAATATCATGTTGCCCATCATGCTGGGTGCAAAGGATGTGGCATTCCCGCGACTCAATCTGGCGAGTTGGTACATCTACATTGGTGGCTCGCTTTTCGCGATTTATTCCATGGCTCATGGGGCGGTGGATACGGGCTGGACATTTTACACGCCGTATAGTACCAGCACCAACGGGGCCGTCATATCCATGACCTTGGGGGTTTTTATCATCGGATTTTCATCCATCCTGACCGGTTTGAATTTCATTGTGACGATTCACAAACTGCGACTGCCGGGCATGACCTGGTTCAAGATGCCGCTGTTCATCTGGGGGCTTTATGCCACAGCAATTATTCAGGTCTTGGCAACACCGGTCCTGGCAATCACACTGATCCTGCTCATTCTGGAGCGGACATTGGGGATTGGAATTTTTGATCCGGCAATGGGTGGCGATCCGGTACTCTTTCAGCATTTTTTCTGGTTCTACTCACACCCGGCGGTGTACATCATGATTCTGCCGGGAATGGGAATTATCAGCGAAATGGTTGCCGTATTTTCGCACAAGAGAATCTTTGGGTACAAAGCCATCGCCTTTTCCAGTCTGGGCATCGCATTTTTGAGCTTCCTCGTCTGGGGACACCACATGTTTACCTCGGGTCAGTCCGAATACGCAGCCATGATTTTTTCGTTTCTGACGTTCATGGTCGGTATTCCTTCCGGCATTAAAACCTTCAATTGGCTGGCCACCTTGTTTCGCGGTTCCATCACCTTTGAAGCGCCCATGCTCTATGTTTTTGCCTTTCTGTTTCTGTTCACCATCGGCGGATTAACCGGTATTTTCCTGGGTGCTTTGCCGGTGGATATTCATCTCCATGACACCTATTTCGTCGTCGCGCACTTTCATTATGTGATGATGGGCGGGACGGTGATGGCATTCCTCGGCGGTATTCACTATTGGTGGCCGAAAATTTGGGGTCGCATGTACAGTGAAGCCTGGGCGCGGGTTGCCTGGGTGCTGATTTTTGTGGGCTTTAATATGACTTTTTTCACCCAATTCCTGCTGGGAACGAAGGGTATGCCGCGCCGGTATTTCGACTATCTCCCGCAATTTGAAGGCATGCACGGCTTTTCGTCGGTGGGTTCATTGGTGCTGGGCGCGGGATTTATCGTCATGGCGTTCTACCTGATACATGCCATTTTCAAGGGTCGCCTGGCGGGTGACAATCCCTGGGGTGCGTTGACATTGGAATGGCAGACCAGTTCACCACCACCGCCGGAGAATTTCCTGAAAGACCCGGTATTCACGCATGGACCTTACGATTATGACACGGTTGATGTGCAGCGGACGGTGTGATGATGGGATTCCTAAAATGGAAAAATTCTCCAACGCGTCTTGCTGAGCTTGTCGAAGCAGGCGTTGGGATTAAATATTTTTTCGGTTGCCCTTCGATCCGTCGAGAGCCGGACAGGCAAAGCTCAGGGAGACAACCGAAATCTCGATTTTGAAAGATAATTCTAAAATGGAATACGATTTATGAGTGAAATAGCAGCAACCAACCATCCAACGCATCTCCAGCATCATTTCAGTGAAATGGCTCAGCAAAATGACTCAGCCAAGCTGGGTATGTGGATTTTCCTGTTGACGGAAATCCTCACCTTCGGCGGGCTGTTCGTCGCCTACGCGGTTTATCGCGCCTGGAATCCTGACATGTTTCTCATGGCGCATAAAGCGCTGGATGTACAGATGGGGGCATTGAATACGGTCGTCCTGATCCTCAGCTCCGTCACCATGGCGCTGGGAATTCGCGCCATCCAGTTGGACAATCCCAAACAGTCTGTCCGCTTTTTGGTCATCACCATTGGGTTTGCCGTCATGTTCCTGGTGGTGAAGTATTTTGAGTATGCCCATAAATTTCATGTGGGGCAGCTTCCGGGTAAATTCTATACCTACACCGGCATTGAAGGAACCAATCCCCATATCTTTTTCAGCATCTACTTCATGATGACCGGCCTGCACGCGTTGCATATTCTCATTGGAATTGGCCTGCTCAGTTGGGTGATTCGAAAAACCCGGCAGAACATATTCTCCAGTCAGTACTATGCACCCGTGGAGAATGTAGGACTGTTCTGGCATCTGGTTGACATGATCTGGATTTTCCTGTTCCCACTATTTTATCTGATAGGTTAAGAGTATGAATATGAATACGAGTCAAAATCAGACCGCTTTTGCTGCACCGCATGTCCTGCCCCTTAAAATCTATCTGGGTGTGGGAGCCTTGCTGTTAATTCTCACCGGTGTTACCGTGGGTGTATCATTTGTCCCCCTGGGCGGATTTAATGTCGTGGTTGCCCTGCTGATTGCCAGTGTCAAGGCACTTTTGGTTGCGCTGATTTTTATGCATTTACTTTGGGACCATAAAATATTGCTGATCTTCTTTGTCACAGCCATCGTCATACTAACCATATTCATTGCCCTAACGATGTTTGACACGATGGAGCGTGGCCTGGTAAATCCTGAAACACGGTCCCCCATACAGCAGGACGCCATCATTTACCAGAACCAGCAACAACCGGCAAATACGAACGGGACCGGCGGCCATTAAATGCATCGAAATTTGTTCATTAATAGAAATGAAAAGAGCCTGCTCATCACGTCAGGGCTTTGTTTGAATGATTATTGAGCAGAATGTCATTGAAAAAAACTAGTTCGTCTGTCGAAGACGAAAATCTGAGTTCGGGGAGTTAATCATATGCGTGGATTTCGTAAGCTGGCGTTGATAACGACCGGCGTAACCTATTTTCTAATTTTCATCGGTGGTCTGGTACGGGTCGCCGGGGCGGGAATGGGCTGTCCGGACTGGCCCAAATGTTTTGGGCGGTGGATTCCACCAACGAGTATTGACCAACTCCCTCACGGGCTGGATCCCACCACATTCAACTTCACCCTGGCCTGGATTGAATATTTCAATCGGCTGGCGGGTGTCCTAACCGGCCTCTTGATCCTGTCAATGGCCATTTACAGCATTGTCAAATTACGCGAGCATAAAAAACTGTTATGGCCAACCAACGCTGCACTGGTGCTGGTGGCTTTCCAAGGGTGGCAAGGCGGTCAGGTTGTGGCATTGAACCTCAAACCAATCGTGGTTTCCATGCATCTCGTTTTGGCGCTGATCATTGTGAGTTTACTGATTTATGTGAGCTATTACGCCACCCAACAGATGGATGAAAATGTTGGTATAAAGCGTGCGATGCCTGCAAAAGCCAAAATGTGGATTGTCCTGACATACGGACTGGGGATTTTAACCATCCTTCTGGGAACGCAACTTCGGTCCGCGCTGGAAGTTATTCGTGACAATTTCACAGCCATGTCCGAATCAAACTGGTTGGCGAGTGTCGGGATGATCAAACACATTCACATGACCCTGGGCTTGATCACCGCCGGTCTGGGAGCGCACCTTGGTGCCAAGGTGATGAAACGGGCTGTGAATCCCACGTCGCTGGTGCTGAAATCAGCCATCGGTTTGATGGGGTTAATGACGCTTCAGATTGTGATCGGGGTGGTTATGCTGGTTTGGAATATGCCGGCATTAATGCAGCTATTTCATCTGTGGATCGCCAGTATTTTTGTCGGACTGGTGTTGATTCTCTATTTGGCAGACACCAACTGGGGCGAGGTCTCAAATGAGTCGTGAAGTTCAAATAGCCAAAACAGTACTGTGGTCCATGCTGACGGTAGCGCTGCTCGGTGTGACGGCACTTTTCGTAATTGATCGCGCCGATCGTTCCCGCCAGACATTACCGGTTATTGACCCGGTCCCGGCGTTCCAGTTTACCGAGCGTAATGGTGAGCCATTTGGTCTGGATGATTTTGCAGGCAAAATTAGTCTCGTCGATTTCATTTTCACCAACTGTCAGGGTCCCTGCCCGGTGATGGGAGCAAACATGGCGATGCTTTACAGGTTTTATGAACATTCCCCCAGCGTTCAGTTTGTTTCCATCAGTGTTGATCCGGCTCGTGATTCATTAAATGTCCTGCAAGCTTACGCCAGAAGCTTGGGTGTTGATGACAATCGGTGGAAATTTCTGAACGGACCTCTGCCGGCGGTTAAAATATTATCGGAAGATGGCTTTCATTTGGCGGCGGACCAGTTACCCATGGGGCACAGCACACGATTCGTTCTGGTTGATCAAAAGGCGCAAATAAGAGCTTATTATGATGGGAATGATCTGATTGATTTCGATAAGCTGCATGAGGACATCCGCAATCTGGCTGGTGAAAAGCCAGCGCCAGTCACTCGAAATGATTATTAATAAAAAAATGAATGAGGCTGGAGAATGACGCCGGCGATGTATCCGCCCATTATCGCTTTTTTGAATTTGCTGGGACTGTTTTTCCTCGTCCTGGGGCGCAATCAAATCAAAAAGGGGCACCGGGGAGAACATAAAAAATTGATGCTGTGTGCTCTGGCATCATCAGCGTTGTTTCTGGTCATCTATTTGATTTATCATGCTCAGGTCGGCTCTGTGCCCTATCCGCTCCGGGATTGGACCCGCGTTCTGTATTTCCTGATTCTGTTCCCACATATTCTCCTGGCGGCTTTGATGGTGCCCTTCATTCTGGCTGCAGTCTGGTTTGCACTTAAGGGGCGTTTCGAAATTCACCGGAAATTGGTGAAATGGGTCTGGCCGGTGTGGGCTTATGTTTCGGTGACCGGTGTTCTGGTTTATATCATGTTATACCTATATGCCGGAGCGGGGGCTGAGTAAGAAGTTAGAAGATAGAAGATAGAAGATAGAAGAAAACCGGCTCGGAGGAGAAAACCCCGATTCCACGAAGGTCCCCGAAGAACTCACCGAGAACCACAGAGAATATTTTTTTTTAAAACCTGAGTCCGCGTCAGCCTTTCTCCCCTGACAGGGTGCCTGTCCGGCAACTGACGGAAGAATAAAAGAGGGGTTTTTTTAGAGAA
>MNWS01000263.1 GCA_001872685.1 Fidelibacterota bacterium CG1_02_48_14 | reverse complement strand
AATCATGAGCGACACCACCGGCCAATTGTCCGATAGCCTCCATTTTCTGTGACTGACGGAATTGCTCCTCCAGACTACGGCGCTCGGTAATGTCTTCTTTGATGGCAACAAAGTGAGTGGTCTTACCGTTCTCATCGATAATGGGTGAAATCGAGGTTTTTTCCCAGTACAAATCACCATTCTTTTTTCGGTTTCGAATTTCCCCACGCCAGGTTTGTCCAACACTGATCGTTTCCCACAACTCAGCATACGTGCTGGCAGGCATTTCTCCGGACTTTAAAATATTGGGCGTATTTCCCAATGCTTCCTTCGCTGTATACCCTGTCACCCGGGTAAACTCCGGATTCACATACTCAATTCTCCCTTTAATGTCGGTGATAAACACGGTTACCGGACTCTGTTCGACAGCGTGAGACAATTTGAGTAGCGCTTCATCGGATTTTTTACGCTCACTAATATCGCGACTTAAGACCAGATTATAGGTTCTATTGTCATACTCAATTGCGTTGGCATTTACCTCAACCGGGTAGGTGTGACCTGTGGCAGATTGATGTAAAGTCTCAAAGGTTAACGCACCCTGTTCTTTGAGATACTGCCAGTGTTCCTGCCATTTTTCAGGGGAAAAGGTGGGGTCAACATCCAGGACATTCATCTTCAGGAGTTCCTCCCGATTATAACCCAATGCGGTAGCAGCGCCCTCGTTGGCGTATTGAAAATGTCCTGAATCGTCCATTAAATAGACCTCTTCAACGACATGATTGATGGCGAATGTTAGCAAACTGAGTTCGCGTTCAGCCATTTTCCGGGGGGTAATATTCTGGGCAGTACCACGTAAGCCGCAAATCTCGCCTTTTTCATTCCATACAGGTTCGCCATGGGCCGAGATCCACCGTGTTTTTGTGGTTGGTTTGGCAAGCTCGAGTTCGAATTCGTAGGCTTCGCCCGATTCCATCGCTTTTTTTACGCCAGCGTCAAGAATGGCAGCACTCTCGGCAGTGTAGACCTTAAGATGCTCCAGATAATTCGGCGTCGGTTTCGTCGGATCAAATCCAAAAACCCGGTAATAGGTATCCGACCAAAAAATTGTGTCCGTTTCTGCATTCCAATCCCAACTCCCAATTTCGGACAGGCGCTGGGATTCATTGAGCTCGAATTCCCGTTGTTTAAGCAATTTCTCTGAGTGCTTTCGATCGGTAATGTCAAGTACATACTCGATCATTTGCGTCACTTCACCATTTTGGTCCAGGATGGGGTAACCGTGGACTTCTACAATTCGGGGTTCCTGCTTACTGGTATAATGAATATGCTCTACAATCGTGGCTGTCTTGGTTTTCTTTATCTGCTCCATCGGGCAGCTCTCACCATTTTCGCAACAGGGTCTATCACTGTTATGAGTCAACTCGTAGCAAGTGCGAATCAACTTTTTGTCTTTGGTCCGGGCGGCAGCGTTCGCCATAGTCACGGTAAAATCGCTGGTATTGATCACATAAAATGGATGCGTCAGGGATTCGATGACAACGTGCAAAAATTCCTTTTGAGCTCGGAGTCTGCTCTCATTCAATTTTCGCTCGGTTATATCAAGCATACCGCCCAAAATGTGGGTTACCCGTTTTTCAACCGGGTCATAAATGGGTTGATTATGATCGGACAGCCACCGGATTTCACCTGATTTATTTTTAATCCGGTATTCGATCGAGCTTGCTGATCCATTCAGGAGGGTGGCAATTCCTTTTTGAACCAGGGGCAGGTCATCCGCATGAACAATCCTGCTCAATTCAACGAACCGGACCTCATCCACCGTGTAGCCGGTGATCTTTTCCAAAGCGCCAGAGATCCATTCCACAACCAGGGATTCATCGGGTTCAACCCGCAGTTTATAGACCATATCCGAGGTGAGTGAGGAGAGTATCCGATACCGTTCCTCATTTTCACGAACAATTTCCTCAGCCTTGTTTCGGTGTTCCTGAACCATGAGACGGTCAATCGTCACCGCCACCAACCCGGCCATGGTCTCAATGTACTCCGACTCCAACTCACTCATTGACCGTGTACCCTCATCGCCATAGGTTCCCATAGCCAGAACACCTTCTGGTACATCAGTCAGGCTGAATGCTACATTGATGATCGTCCGGTTTTTGAGTCGGGCAACTATTTCAGCATTAACACGGGGATCGTTCTGGGCATCTTCAACATAAACAGGACCATTCATTTTAAATATTTCGTCCAGATAAGCATCACCCTTCAGAGGAATCGTCAGGAAAAGTGAGCCAACGAGCTGCTCAGCAGTTCCACGGATGGCCCAGAGATGGACCTGAGTTGTGTCGCCCGGTTTTTTATAATAAATCCAACAGGATGGATAATTCAGATCTCTGGATACCGTACGATAAATAGCCTGAATTACCTGATCGGAATTGGTACTGGATTGCAGCTCCGAGAAAAGTGCCAGCAGCGATTTATTGAGCTCTTTCCGCTTTTTGAGTTCGCTCTCAAGGCGCTCATAATCCCCGGGCTTTCGGGAGTGAAATGGTGTAGGTTCAGATTGCCGTGTTGTCATAGAGAAATATCCGCAGCTTGTGAATGGTAATGGCAAAGACCTACTTTGCCGTGCCCCTTCTCAGGGGAGTTGTACGCGTGAAAGGTTTGTTTTTTAGGGAGCTATCATCAATCCCAATACGTCGAATTCCTGTGAAACATAAATCCAACCCATCACGGATCCCTGATCAGGATGATGTGTAATTATTTATTCGCCCGTATTCCATCTGGCAGTTCCCCCCAAAAATCATCGGGCAGAAACTAGAAACGGATAGCCTAAGGCACAAGTAAATAAGCGCAATTTACTGCTTGAATTTGCCTTAATAATGGCAAAGAACCCAACTGCAGGCATACCATCAGGGAAATGCAGGATTGACGGGTCAGCAAATATTTTCGAGAGGAATCTGGAGTGGAATGATCAACTCCACCCACCGATAATTGCTCCGAATATGAGAAAATTAATCAGGTGGTTCCCGGTTTCGATGAGCCAGGCTTTGATTTGGTTAGCAAAGAGCTTATTGGTCAAACCAGTGGTAGCCACAAAACCCAACCAGAGGAAAAATCCCGCCAGCATACCTGTGCCTGCAGTATTTGCACCTAACGAGGTAAGTACAACCACCGTGAACACTGCCTGAATGAGACTGGCCAGAATGAGCAGAATCCAGGTACTCGTCATACCGGCAGGTTCGCTGCCTTCCTTACCGATTGCCTGCCACCACACCGGGAAAAATGTTTTAGGACCAAACCAGATTGCGCCACTCACCATACTGAAAGCAAAGCAGGCCAGAACTGCCCACCAATTTATCATGCTAAAATCCATCATTTGAACCTCCTTATGGTTTACTTGAGTCTCTTGAAATGAAAGGCTCTGGACAGATTATCCATCCCCTAACGTGCTGATGCCAAAACTCTTATTATTGGAAATGGCTCTCATTGCCCATTTGACGAATCGGAAATATCCGGATTCTTTTTAGTCGGCATAAAATCGCCACTCCTTGTCCACAATCAGTCGCGCGCCACGATCAAATGAGATGTAAGCCCAAGCCCACTGAATGACCACAAACAGTCGATTCTTGAAACCGGTGAGATAATAAATATGAACCAACAACCAGGTCATCCAGGCCAAGAATCCGCTGAATCTGAATTTTCCCATCTCAGCAACTGCGCGACTACGGCCGATGGTTGCCATCTGACCTTTGTTGTGGTATTTGAAATTTTCCCGAGGTTTGCCCTGAACCTCTCGAATCACTTGCCGGGCAACATATCTCCCCTGTTGAAGAGCCACCGGAGCCAACCCGGGAAGTGGTTCGTCACTTCCCTCCATGGTTACTGACGCTTGATCGCCACAGACAAATACCTCCGGAAATTGATGTAAACACATGTCACCTCGCACGGGTACACGACCCGATTGATCCAACTTCAATCCTAAATAATTATTCAGATGTGATGCTTTTACCCCGGCAGCCCAAAGCACCGTTGCCGCATTGATTCGTTCCTCACCCACCGCCACGCCACGGTCATCAACTTGCGTCACCGGACTTGAGGTCCAAACCTGAACACCCAGCTTTTCCAGATCCCGGGTAGCTTGACTGGACGATGCCTCAGTGAATGAAGGCAAAATCCGGGGACCTGCTTCGATAAGAATCACCTTGGTCAGCTTCGGATCAATATTTCGAAATTCCTTGGCAATGGTAAAGCGACTCATCTCCCCGATAGCGCCAGCCAATTCGACACCCGTAGGACCACCACCGACGATCACAAATGTCAGATGTTTCTTCTGATCGAGGGGATCGTTTTCTCGTTCGGCTTTCTCGAAAGCCGTGAGCACGCGGCGACGAATTTCTGTCGCCTGCTCAATCGTTTTCAAGCCTGGAGCAAATACCTCCCATTCGGAATGACTGAAATAAGTGTGTTTAGCGCCACAGGCGAGAATCAGATAATCATATGATTTTTCACCAAAATCGGTGACAATCGTCCGCTCAGCAAGTTTGAGCGATTCCACATTGCCTTGGAGAACCCGCACATTTTTGAATTTTTTGAGGATTTCCCGGATAGGCATGGCAATATCTGCCGGACTCAGTCCTGCCATCGCTACCTGATATAAAAGTGGTTGAAAAAGATGATGGTTACGGGAATCGATAAGGGTCACCTCGATGTTTTTTTTATTACCGAGACCCTTGGCGGCGTTTAATCCGGCAAATCCACCACCCACAATGATGACCTTCTTCATCTCCAATAAATTAATCAGGTTTTGGATTTTGCAAAGATTGATTCGGGACCTTGGAAAACGCTTGGTTCATGGGTCGTAAAAATGAATTTTATCTCCATGGGTAATCATTCCATTCTCCCACCCGTCCTGGAACCAACCCATTTTCATCGTGAGGTTGAGCATTTTCTAAGGTCAGGTCAATGGCAGTCACCCCAGCCCTCCCTTGCCCATATTACCGAACTCTCACAACATTTCGCGCAAATTCCCTACGAGAACCTGTCCAAAATTA
>MNWS01000058.1 GCA_001872685.1 Fidelibacterota bacterium CG1_02_48_14 | reverse complement strand
AGAGAGATAGCCCCTGTCCGGGTCTGGTCAGATCAAAAAAAAAGCAAACTTTCCCCTGTTTCTGCGTTAAAATACCGTTGGTATTTGAGAAGTTATGGACCAGCATTCATTCAGGTGAAACGACTATGGTTTTAATAATGAAGACACACCGGTAACCAAGACGGATGAAGGTAGTCATTAGGGAAGTGGTAATCCCTCAGGTGCTTGAATCCTAACTGGAGGCTTATTGAATCGGAAATCTACAATAATTGTATTTATCTTGGCATATTGTGTGGGTGGATTATTGGAAAGCTGTCGTATTCCTTTTACAAAAAAGCCATATGTCAGAGAATGGGATTCTCTGATGGTGCGGTCGGTGGTTGAGGTCCCACCAGCGATGTACACCCGTGATAGTTTGGCACTTACGATTGCCATGTACCAAATGGCCAACAAGTATTATCCATACATTGGTGAAGGCGCCAACGGAAAATGGCAGGATGAGCGGACTGTTTTCAGGGTCGATACGATCCTCTATAGCCCGGATACCTTGGAATTGTTTGCCACAGCAATTAACCGGATACCTTTCACTCAGGAACAAAAGCAGCGCAGAAAAACTGAAGCGGATTATTTCTACAGTGGTCGACAAGTTGTTGGGTTACGACAAACCACCCATGAACCATGGATATTTTGGGTCATACCAACTTTAAGAATGGTGTTACCCACGTATGAAAGAGTAAGTAATGCCCAACATACTTTCTTCTTTAGTCCAGGCGACAAGAAAAATTATTTAACATTCCCGATGTTGGAAAGTTGGCGCAATCATATATCAGTTCCCTATAAATATTATGCCGATGAAGTGGGCTTTTGGACAGGGCACTTATTCCAGAAAGTTGAAGTTGGGAAAGGATATTATTATACATTTCAACCTAAATTATGGTATTATAATATTAAGGAGAACCGTAAGGGTTTTGAGAACTATATCGATGATATCGTTTTTGGCCCCCATTTTGTCGTTCAGTATCCGGATAGTGTTCGAGAGATGTATCACTAAGATGTAGTGTCTGATTGAGGCGTCGCACCTCTCTAATTTAAACCTCAAACCTCTTGATATAAATACAAGGCAACCGATCTTATAATTCAGATGGTTATAATGAAGGATTACATTTATACGAGTTCTTATATAGTCATTTCATTGGTATTTATAATTCTAACAATATATTTCTACCATACCATCCAAACAGATCGTACAAAACTCAGAGTCTATCAAGAATACCAAGCCACTTCCTCGCGATATTCGTCATCGGCCCATAGTCTGGAGGTGGAGGTTGCAAACAAACAAAAATTAGTGTCTGAAATTCACTTTTTTATCAGTCCTGATAAAATGGAATCAGATCCACTGCAACTCATCCATCGGATTACAGTAAAAAATAATCTAGATGTGGTCTCTCAACAGGCCGCCAACCAGGTCACTGATGATTCGGTCCAGCCATAATAGGCCAGAAATCTTACTCTGGCTTCGTGGAGTAGCGACAAAATCGCATCGTTACCCAGGTGATTGCCATAATTCAGGTCGGTGATGCGCACCGGGATCTCGGTGCTGAATAAATAGGTTTCTGGCAGTTCGATTTTTATACGGGTCATGGGCGCTCCGGGGTAGGGTGTGTTCGACGATAACATATATTCATGAATCGTAACCCACACGGTCATTCTGAATTCGATTTTATAATCGCAACCAGGTTTCGGCCCGGTTCTGCCGGGACCAACCTGGTTTTCGTTTGGTTTCGATGATCATTATTTGTAGACAATAGGTCACGCTCACGATCCCCGACATTGGGGAAACTGAAATGCGAATGATTTTCAATTTATCGTGACAAATTTTGTCATTTTGGTACGGGGCTTGCAATCATTCCCGGCGAATATGGACAAACAGCATCAATCTGTTTAACCAAATAAAGGAGGCGTCATGGATGCGTTGATGTTAGCGCGTCTGCAGTTCGCCATCACCACCGTTTATCACTTCTTTTTCGTCCCGCTCACATTGGGGCTCTCCATCTTCCTGGCTATTCTGGAGACCATTTATGTGCGCACCGGTGATGAGAAGTATAAACGAATGGTCAAGTTCTGGGGGAAACTGTTTCTCATCAACTTTGCCATGGGGGTCGTGACGGGCATCGTGCAGGAATTTCAATTTGGAATGAACTGGTCCGAATATTCTCGTTTTGTGGGAGATATTTTCGGGGCACCATTGGCAATTGAAGCACTGTTGGCATTTTTTCTGGAATCCACATTTTTGGGGCTGTGGCTGTTCGGTTGGGATAAACTCTCCAAACGGGTCCACGCCTTTACCATGTGGATGGTGGCGATCGGGGCCAATATATCAGCCTTGTGGATCCTCATAGCCAATAGTTTCATGCAGGAACCGGTGGGTTATGTCCTGCGGAATGGCCGGGCAGAGATGAATGACTTTTTCGCCCTGCTCACCAATCCCCATGTCTGGGTGCAATTCCCGCATGTTTTTTTTGCGGGAGTTACCACGGCGTCGCTCTTCGTACTGGGCATCAGCGCGTTTCATCTTCTGAGAAAAAGTGACGACCAACCGGTCTGGCATTCATCATTCCGTTTCGCTATTGTTTACGGCCTGATCGGTGTGATTCTGGTGATCATGCAGGGGCATACTCAGGCGCAGCACATGGTGAAAAATCAACCCATGAAGATGGCCGCTGCCGAGGCATTATGGGATAGTGAAGACCCTGCAGCCATGTCATTGTTCACCTGGGGGGACGAGAAAAACCGTCGCGACGTGTTTGCCATTCGGATTCCGGATCTGCTTTCAATCCTGGCTTATAATCGCACCACCGGCGAAGTGAAAGGCATCAACCAGCTTCAAGCCGAATATGAATTGAAATACGGTCCCGGTGATTATGTACCACCGGTCGCCATCACCTATTGGACCTTCCGCATGATGGTGGGATCTGGAATGCTGATGCTCCTGGTGGTGCTGATGGGACTGTATTTTGTCATCAAGGAAAATTACCAAAACCGGAACTGGTTCCTGAAGCTGGCCTTATGGGGAATCGCACTACCCTATATCGCCAATTCCACCGGCTGGATCATGACCGAAGTCGGTCGCCAACCCTGGATCGTTTTTGGACTGCAAAAAACGGCGGATGCCGTGTCACCCTCCGTCTCTACCGGTGAAGTGCTGTTCTCCCTGATCGTTTTCACGCTCCTCTACGGGGTTTTGATGGGGGCTGATATTTATCTGTTGAAAAAATTTGCCCTGCTCGGGACGGACAGACCGAAATCGGAACCACCGGTAGAATCATTAACCGACCGCTTCGGCGTCGAACTGTAGGACAAGGAGGTAAATCATGGATTTAAACATACTTTGGTTTTTGCTGATTGCCGTCTTGTTCATCGGGTTCTTTTTTCTGGAAGGGTTCGATTATGGTGTCGGCATTTTATTACCCATTTTAGGCAAAGATGACAGCCAACGACGGCAAATCATCAATTCCATCGGTCCGGTGTGGGACGCCAATGAAGTCTGGCTGCTCACCGCCGGTGGCGCCATGTTCGCGGCATTTCCTGAATGGTACGCCACAATGTTCAGTGGTTTTTATCTGGCGCTGGTGTTGATGTTGCTGGCCTTGATCGTGCGGGGCGTGGCTTTTGAATTTCGCAGCAAGGATCAGCATCCCAAATGGCGCGCCACCTGGGACTGGTGCATTTTCATCGGCAGCTTCGTTCCGGCACTTTTATGGGGTGTGGCGCTGGGAAACCTGGTGCGGGGTGTTCCCATTGACGGTGACATGAATTATGTGGGTGGGTTTTGGAATTTGTTAAACCCCTACGCGCTGTTGGGCGGTTTGGCCACCCTGACGCTGTTCACCTTTCATGGGGCGGCGTTTCTCACCCTGAAGCTTTCCGGTGAATTATTGAACCGGACACAAGCGTTCGCCAAGCGACTTTGGCTGCCTGCGGTGGTTGCGGTGGTTTTGTTCGTGGTTTCCGGCTACTGGGCGACGGATATATTCACGCGCCTGGGTGTGAATCCGGGCGTGGCACCGGTAATCGCCGGAGCAGCACTTTTAGCCGCCGGGTACTTCATCATGAAAAATCGTGGCGGTTGGGCATTCTTCATGACCGGATTGACCATCGCCTTTTCAGCCATCACGTTGTTCATGGGACTCTATCCACGCGTAATGGTGTCGAGTCTGAGTGCCGATTGGAGTTTGACCATTTATAATGCGTCATCCAGTCCCTACACCTTGACAGTCATGAGCTGGATTGCGTTGATTTTCGTGCCCATCGTGCTGGGATATACGATCTGGTCGTACTGGGTTTTCCGAAAACGGATTCACAGCGACACCGAACTGGAATACTAACGCATTCTGCTCATTTATTAACTTCGGGAGGCTCTGGTTTTGGTGGTATGACATCGAAATTGGAGCCTCTTGTTTTAGCGGTGGATGGAGCGGATTGGGAAGCAAAGCAGAACAAAACACCCATCGCCCGAGTAAAGTCAGCGCCTCAGAGTGATCCAAACGATGAACTCGTCACGCTACGGCAAGCATCGCGAGATCGAAGAACAAAACATTCAAATTGCCCTTCGATCCGTCGAGAGCCGGACAGGCAAAGCTCAGGGAGACAATTTTAATAATGACGCTCCCCGTCGCAAGCGGCGGGGTATCAATCGGTATGGTTGAAATTTATTCGTATCGCCCCCAGGGGCGGGGAATATTACCCATGAGATCCCGAATAGCTTCGCTTTCGGGATTAGTTCGACTGTATAATTTCATTTCGCTTTGCTTCTGAAATTATAGTCTCACTGAA
>MNWS01000247.1 GCA_001872685.1 Fidelibacterota bacterium CG1_02_48_14 | reverse complement strand
TTTCCAATGCTTCCTGACTCTGGGCGGCCAATTGCTGATTCTCATCCGCCTGTTTCCCGGTTTCCCCCATGGATTTCACCGAATCGGCGACATCCTTCTGGATCTGGCCGATCTTTTTTCCAATCTCACCGGTGGCGCTCACCGTGCGTTCCGCCAGCTTCCGGACCTCATCTGCTACTACTGCGAATCCACGTCCGGCATCACCGGCACGCGCCGCTTCGATATTGGCATTCAAGGCCAAAAGATTGGTCTGGTCGGCGATGTCATCAATCACCTGTATCACTTCGCCGATCTCATCCGAACGTGACTCCAAGGCACCGATTTTGAGTCCGGCTTCCTTCACCAATCGGGTAATTTCTGCCATACCGTGTAATGCCTGAATCACAGCCTCGCGCCCTTGTTGAGCGGACGCATCAGCCGAATTGGCACTCTGTTGGGTAGCGCCGGTGCTCTTGCTGCTTTCCAGAATCATGGCGCTCATCTCTTCGGTAGCCGTGGAGACTTCACTAAGCTGGTATTGTTGCTCCTCGGCGCCGGTAGCCAATTGTTCCGATGCTGCTGAAATCTGTTCTGCCGCGTTCCCAACCTGATCTGAACTGGCTTTAATTTTGATCATGATTTCCTGAAGCTTGCCCACGAAGGTGTTGAACCAGGATGCCAGCTCACCCACCTCGTCCCGGGCAGCCACATTCAATCGCATGGTGAGATCACCATCTCCCGTGGCAATGTCTTTCAGCATGACCACCACTTTGTTGATGGGATTGGTGATGGTGCGGGAAATGAAGTAGGCTGACACAACAATCAGAATAATCGAGATGAAAATGGTGAGCAGCATCGTATTGCGCAAAGATGTCGCCGCAGCATAGGCCTCTTCTTCGTCAACTTCCGTAACGATAACCCAATTGAGGGCGGGTATATAAGCGGTCATCCCAACCACCGGCACACCACCCAACGCTGTTGAATAGGACCGATTTTGTGCTTTCGCTTCAGCTTGAGTGGTGTAGTCGCCGTAGACACCATCAAACTCAGATTTGGATTTAAACGCCTCCTTAACACCCTTGGTCTCAGCTTTCGATTTCAAGAGTGTGGACGTTTTTGTCAGGCGGGAATTGGTACGAAAAAGATAATCCGGTCCCACCAAATAGGTCTCGCCTGTTGCACCCATACCGGTGGCTTCCTGGGTAATTTTGTCAATATCCTCCTGTGAAATCTGAACGGCGATGACGCCCAGAATATTACCCGCTTCATCTTTAATGGGCGCTCCGGTAAACAGCGCCGGAGCACCATTTGAAGGTGCGTAAGGCTTGGTATCCGTTATGACAAAAGCCTTACCTGCGTTGACACCTTTCCAAATGGCTGCCAATTCAGTATCCCGATAGGGACCGGCGCTCAGGTTGGTACCCAGATCACTTTCCTTTGCCCAGGTATACATCACATGGCCATGAGGGGCACAGATCAGGAAAATATCATAATACCCGTATTGTTCGGGATAAACTCTGAGCAGGGCATTCACCCTTTTGTACAGCTCTTCATATTTCACCGTGACATCCGGATCAGAACTACTCATATCATACAGAGCTGTAGGTTGAATGTGCATCTCACGATGATATTTCACCAATTCGGCAATGGAGTTTTTAATATCATTCGTCTGTGAGATCGCCTGCATGTTTGCCCGAAGATTATCAAACATGGTTTCGATTTGGGCTTTTTTCAGAAGCGCCACAGCATCGAGTTTGTTCTCCGCTTCAGCCTTTAGCGCTGAAGACGCGACGGTATAGGCTTTAATGCCCATAAATGCCAAAGGCACGATACCGACAATCAGGAAAAATGCAATGAGCTTCGTTCCTATTTTGAATTTGTTTAACATTTCCCCACCCCTCTTAAATTTAATTCACCGCATGGAGTCAAGTCTCAAAGCGGCTGATTTCCCCTTTTACATCACCTAAAAACTCACCACCGCTTGCATGGTCAGGTGGTTTTCAGGATTATAATGCTGAACCTGATCACTCAGGTATTCAGCTCGCATTTCAAAACCCTTCCCAAATTTATAGCCCAGACCCGCCGCGACCTGGCTGACCTGATCATTATTGTCCATTTCCCAGGCACCGTAACGACCTATAAGGAAAATCGGCAATCCGCTGAATGAGGTGACATCCCAATCAACCTCTCCATAATACCCGTTGTGCTGACAATCTTCCGTTTCCAGGTTAAAGTCACCCTCCAGTAACGCAGTAGCCTGCTGATACTCGAAACTGAGTTTAACCGGCCCCAGCGTGGACTGAAAATCCACGCCATAAATTTTGGGGATGGCGTTGGCGTCATTTTTTGCCGTTTGCATGGCGAACGACCCGCCGAATTCCATTGATTCTCCCAACGGAATGGTTATCCTGGATCCCATGGCAGAGCCATTTTCAGCGCCATTAACGATGAAGAAATTATAATTGAATAATGCCAACTCACCGTAGAGGTTGAGCCCAATATCGTTCCAGCAATTGACCGTTTTCTGAGTCAGGAGCGGGATGCTTACCAATCGTCGGTTCGGTGACGGAATCCGCGTGTAATCAATTCCAAAGGGCACATCAAATCGCCCCAGCATGACGCCGGTATGCTTCACCAGGCCATTTCCGTCCGGAGCTGAGCCATTTAGACTGATGTCCAGGAAACCGGCTCCCATGATAAAATGACCGCTACCGGCGGAGTAACTTATGGCGCCGATGAAGTTGACCTTCGGCAACACTACGGCTGAAAAATCAATCTCAAATTGCCCATAACCAAAATTTCCATTGGCAGTGTCCGACAATTGGCGGGTATACAGAACATCAGCAAAACCCGACCATGTGATCTGTTGAGCCACAACTGGTGCTGTGCAAGTTGTGAGGGTAAAGACCAGTAAAATTGCTTGTAAGCGCTCTGGCATGTCTTGCCATTGCTCGGATTTGTTACCCATGATTTTTCCCCGGTTGTTCATTTGTCTTTGGGTCTGATGGACGCTCCCTGTCACCTGCCCGCCTCGTTTTTGTCAAACGGTGTGCCAGTACCCAAATCAGGGTCCGGCTCTATTCCGGGAAGTGAGGTTTAGGGACTGGGTGATGATGCCTGGCGTCTTTGCTCAATATGGCTGGGAAACGGTTGGTGGCACTAATTCCGGGTTGAGGGTCAGTCTCAAATATTGCCGAGATTCGAACCATCTCTGGCACCACTTCAGGATAGGGATTGTGCTGTATCTTGTGCACTGCAAGGGAGTGGAATATTTTTCCACGGTGGGCAATATTTTCCATGTTCATTCTTTCATGCCATAAATTGATTTTGCTCCAGAAGGGGGTGGGGATTATGAAATGGCGTGAATTAAAATGTTTAAATTACAGAACCAATTTTCGCGTAGCCAAATTGGCTTTCATTTCATTTAGTAACCGCAAAGGCGCAAATTTTAAAAAACAGGGACGCAGAGAACGCAGAGAATGCTATCAGGTCAGTTCAAAGATTTCGTAGCTCCGGGCTTTCCCATGAGGATCCCCACAGTAGAAAACAAATTTTTATTTTCTCGTTTTCTTTTGCGTCATTGCATTAAAACGGCTTTCAATTACAGCTTTGGGTTTTGTCCTGCCTCTTATCTGTGTTTATCTGTGGCTCAATAATTCCCCGTGTTTTTGGTGCGGAGTGAACCTCGAACCACTATATTTCCCATGACCATGAATTTATTCGTACCCACTCGATTGATTGTTTTTTCCGTTATTCTCCTCCTGTTGTTCAGTTGCGGAAAGGAGATTGAAGACCCCTATCCGCCTTCCAGCCCCCAATGGATTCCCAAGTCCAGCGTGGAAGAATGGCCCGAGCGCGGGATTGATGCCGAACCCGGCGATGTGATCTACCTGGAATGGTATCCCAATCCGGAACCGGACATTGACGGTTACGCGTTATATCGTAAAGCAGAATCTGATACTCTGGAACGCTTTGAGCAGGTCGCTTATCTCTCCATCAGTGACCCCTTTCAGTCCAGTACCTCCTATCGGGATGAGGATGCCCTGGTTACGTACCAAATCGAGCGCTATGACTATTATCTCAGGGCCAAAGACACGGGTGGAAATCTGAGCCCGCCCGGCGATACGCTGGATTATGCACTTTTAATTCAACTTTCTAGCGCAAGAATGGACCCACAGTCTTTGACTGATACGCTCAATACTGAAAGAGAATTTACCTGGGCATATGGCTATAACATTGCAATGGAAGACTATGTCCTCACGATTCTGGATGCTCAATCTCAGGCATTAATCATTCGTGATGCGTTCCAGCCCACCCAATATATTGGTGGAACCGAAAGATGGACCTTTCACCCCTATTGGAAAGTGGAAAATGGTGATTCGATCTGGGTTGATCTCCAGTCCGGTCACACTTACCAGTGGCGCATTGACATGCAGGCGGATTACGATGGCAATATTGAGCGCACGGGCTCTGAATCCAATTGGTGCTATTTTACGGTAAGATAGTGATGAGGGGGAAAGGGAAAGGTTAAGGTTAAGGTTAAGGCTGAGGTTGAGGTTGAGGTTGAGGTTGAGGAACCAGGAACGAGGGAAAAGTCTGAAAGTCAAAAGTCGAAAGTCTGAGATTCAAAAGTCCAAAGTCAAAAGCCTGCCCGGTGAAACTGGTAGGGCGACATCGCCGAGGGCGCCGGGGAAAAATGGACGAAAA
>MNWS01000077.1 GCA_001872685.1 Fidelibacterota bacterium CG1_02_48_14 | reverse complement strand
CATGCGTAAGCTGTTGAGTTTGGCGGCACAATCTGTCGTTACCCATAAAGCCGATTTCAAGAAATACTATCTCCGTAAGCAGGCCGAAGGAAAACCCAAACGCCTCATTTTAAATAATGTGGAAAACAAGCTCTTGAAAATCATTTGGGCTATTATCAGGGATGAAAAACCATACATCCCTAATTATCAGTCGGTACACCCAAAATACTGGAAAACTGCTTGATCAGGTCATAGTAATCAGGAAGACAAATTGGGGGAGCGAGATTCTGAAACGAGTTCAGAATGACAGTAGGCCGCAAATGAAGGTATTTGAGGGGCTTGTCAGCTATCCTTTAAAAGCAAACAAGTTCAAATGATTTTCGAAAGCCTGATAAAGGGAATCCATGGACTCAATGACATAATAGCGATCCTGAATCTCACTGTAATCAAAACGGGTCATCACCACCTCTTCCATGTTAAATGGAATAAACCGGGAAAAACCTGATTTGCCTTTGGCGCAGTTGGTGACATTGAGGCATTCGTCATAACTGGAAACAATACCAGCACCATAGATTTCATAATCAATGTCATTTGCTGTACGGCGGTAACGATCCGTATCCGGCTGTTTTTGCATGACGCCGAATTCGTAGGTCCACCAACTGAAATTTTGGAGACGCTTAAGATTATGTGCAACCACATCTGGTCCCAGCCCGTCAGCATCCCGCAAAATCTCCTGACCCACTGCGCCTAAACGAGCCAGAAAATCCGCATATTCCCGATTCATCAGAAAAGGGGTGTGTCCCTGAATATCATGAAAAATGTCCGGTTCGGGTGTATAGCCTTCGTCATTCTGAATATCCACTCCGGCATATTTTTGCTCAAATCGTGGGGACTGCCGAATGATGTCGGTGACGGGAAATTTCCGGGCGGCATTCAGGTCGAAAAATAGTTCTTCATCCAGAAAACCTGTCACCGGGCACAATTCCCAACCGGTTGAATTGGCAATGATTGGTGAAATTTCCTCAAATAGCGGGAAGCGATCTTTGGGAATCGGCAATGAACGCAAACCCATGAGGTATTCTTTGCTGGCATATTGATTCAGGACGGGCTCTAAGCGCTGGAACAGCTTAGCCCAGATGCTATTTTCCAGGTTGGTTACGTCGTTGTATTTCTGGGGTTTTATGTACGGATCGTCTTTACCAAATATCCGGATACCCCCCACGGCGTTGGGTTTCACATTGTGAAACAGGTGGTCGTAAGCAGTGTATAATTCGGTCATGGGTATTGCCCCGACCACTCTTTCGAGCGCTGTTGGGGTAGGGATTTTACTTCGGTGTTGATTTGGTTATTAAAAAAGGGAAGGTCGTCTTGCGGGTCTGTCGAATAGGTCATTGATCCACCTCTGTTGATGATAAATGAAGATAGGGCATCCCGATTTGTTCCACAAACAGAATACGTGAGCATTCCGGTAACGAATTTTACTACAGCGCTATGGAAAAACCGAATTGGGACAGTTCCGCGTTGACATTAGAAGGGACTCAGCCTACTTTCCGCCGCCATTATGAAAGGACGCCATGTTACTCGGTAAAGTTATTGGAACGGTTTGGGCGACGCGTAAAGACCCGAAGTTAGAAGGGGTCAAGTTCCAGATCGTGGAAGAGCAAAATCCGGATGAAACCGCCACGGGCAAGTACGTTGTGGCAGTAGATAGTGTGGGCGCCGGAGCCAGTGAAACCGTATTGGTTGCTGCCGGAAGCTCCGCCCGGCAGACCGAGATTACGAAGAATAAGCCGGTTGATGCCGTGATCATGGCGATCGTGGACCGATTGGATGTTTCAAAAAAATGAGACTCGCGGTAGTGAAAGGTCATGTTTGGGCAACCCAGAAAAATGAAGGTCTTAAAGGCTATAAATTGATGTTGATCCAGCCCATATCCTTCACGACCCGGCAGCCGGCCGGGAGACCGCTCGTTGCCGTTGATACCGTTTCGGCTGGAGAAAATGACACGGTTTTTTATGTGACCAGTCGCGAGGCGTCATTACCCATTGATCCGGCTTTCGTGCCGGTGGATGCGACGATCATGGGTGTTGTCGATGAAATCACCGTGAATCACGAGACCACTCGCTTCCATTAACACTTTATTTTTTAACACGCATTTAAGATAGATCAGAGACAGACTGAGTTTATTGATGGAAATTTTATTCGCCACAGCCAATCGGGACAAAGCAGTCGAACTGGGAAGCCTTCTGTCGTCCTTGGGTATTGAACTCAGGACATTATTGGATTTTCCTGCGGCTGAGCAAATTGAAGAAACCGGTGAAACTTTACAGGAAAACGCGCTTTTAAAGGCCTACGCTGGTTTTCACCTGTCAGGACTTCCCACCATAGCCGATGATACCGGACTTGAAGTAGCAGCGTTAAATGGCCAACCGGGTGTTTACAGCTCGCGTTACGCCGGCGAAAATGCCACTTACGCTGACAATGTGAAAAAGCTTCTCTTTGAAATGAAAGCAGTCCCATCAGATGAGCGCCAGGCCCGATTTGTGACGGTGGTTGCCTATGTTGACAAGGGCTTGGAAATTGTTGCCTCAGGGGAGGTTCTCGGACAAATTACACACCGCTCGTACGGAACCAGTGGATTTGGTTACGATCCGGTGTTCAGGGTGAATGAAACGGGGATGACATACGCAGAGATGGGTTTGGCGGAAAAAAATAAAATGAGTCACCGGGCGCGTGCCTTTAATAATCTTTTGATCGAATTACACAAACAACAACAACACCAACCTCAATTCAAAAAATGGGAGTTGCCCATAGACTAATTGCTATTTCCAGCAACGAATGTCAAATCGGGCAAATAATTTGGAGGCGGATCACGTCGTGAATCCATGTATGGACTAGGACGCAGATATGTGATTTTTAGTTTGCTGACCCTACTCGTATTCGTGCGAGTTGGTCGGGCGGATCTGTTCGGCTCAAAAAAGCAGGAGAGTGCCGTCCCGGATTCCGGTGTGGTGTTCAATATGCACCTGACGTGGTCGTACAGGGTCCAGTTGGACGAACCCTATTTTGAAGGTGACAGCATTCTCGTTGAATCCCGTGTTCACCACATTCTGCCAAGTCTGTCACCCTTGACGGGACCAGTCAGGGCGGGATTGTACATGGCCGACTCCAGTTTGGCTGCAACCGGCCCACTGCTCAGTGTCAGCATTAACAAGCTCCAGACCATCGTTGAGATGGATCCGGAGACGATGACATTTACCGTGTATGATGCCTTTGATGGTATGCCGGTAGCGATTCCCCGAGTCATTTCCATTAAGGATTATATTGACCTTCAGATGAGGGATCGGACGCGGCGCGCTTTTTTAAAGGAAGCCACCCGCAGTCTCCAGGCGCAAGATCAGGGCGGATCGGCGACGTCGCTGGAATTAATTGGTGCGGACATCGCGGGCCAGCGTGTCTCCTTGCGTGTTCGCGGCGACATCAACATCAATGGCAGTCTGACGAAAAACAATCAGTCCCAAACGGCCACGACCGCTAACCAGTACGAGTCCACCAATTTCCAGATCAAGCAGACCCAGGCATTCAAGATCGAAGGAAAAGTCGGCGATCGGGTCAGTATCAATGTGGATCAGGACAGTGAGCGTGATTTTGATTTTGAAAACTCATTGCAGATTCATTACACCGGGACGGAAGACGAGATCGTCCAAGCGGTGGAGGCCGGCAATATTTCCTTGAATCTGCCGGGTGCAAATCTCATCGCAGCCTTACCCAATAGTAACGGACTGTTTGGTTTGAAGGCTGTTATGAAGGTCGGTGCGCTGGATGTTACCACCATCGCCTCCCTGGAAAAAGGCAAGCAGGAGAAGAGGAGTTTCACCGGTGCGGAGGCCAACCAGGCTCAGACCATCAAGGACTTTTCCCGTGTTCACAACAAATATTTCTTTATCAATAATTTTTATCGGCGGAAATTTTACCCGTTGAATACTGCTGGTCTCCATGTTTTGCCGGGTCGTAAAATCACAGACATCGAAGTTTATAAATCCATTCTCCCATCCAGTCAGACCGAAAACTCTGAGATTTATTGGGGTTATGCCCAATTGGACACTCAGGAAGTCGCACGAAACTGGGTGCGTCTGCTTCAGAATCAGGATTACACCATTTTAGAGAATTACGGTGTGCTCCAATTGGAGCAGCAAGTTCAGGCGGACGAAGTTTTGGCGGTAGCTTACCGCGATGTTCCGTATAGCCCTGATGGGGGGCCAGGCACGACAATAGTTTATGAGTACGATTCGAGCCTCTTAGAGGTTGACACATTTCAGGTTGGAACTTTGGGAAATCTCACCACCACCGATACCCTGCATTTATCCATGATCAAATCGGACGATGTGCAACCGGGTCAACCGCCGTATGAATTGGAGTTGAAGAATGTTTTTTACCTCGGTGCCCGTCCCATTAACAAAGAGGGATTTGATTTAAAAATTCAATATACGCGCGGTTCTCAGCCGGTTGAAGAAACGGAAGACGCTGAAAATTTTCTCCAATTGTTCGGATTAGACCTTTTTGATGAAAGTGGCAACCTGGCCAATGATGACATCGTAGATAAAGACAATACCAACACGATCAATTTTTCCACCGGTGAAGTTTTTCTGCCCTATCTGAATCCCTTCATGGCGGATACCCTGCCACCCAATGCCAATCCTGCTTTAGAAGACGCTCTGGGGAATAAACTTGGCACCGGCGGTAACCCGAACCTAACCGAAGCCCAGTATCAAAGTCTCTCATTCTACAACAACCTTCAGAGTAGTAACGATTACCAGAATGACAGCAAATTCCAGTTTGTGGTGAAATATTCCAACCGGAGTTCCGTCATCAATTTGGCTTTTAACCTCATTGAAAACTCCGAAGAGGTCACCCTGGATGGTCGTCGGTTGCAGCGGGGGTCCGATTATCAGATTGATTATTTTTCCGGGACGTTGACCATCCTCAATGAGGCCGCTCTCGCTCCGG
>MNWS01000128.1 GCA_001872685.1 Fidelibacterota bacterium CG1_02_48_14 | reverse complement strand
TCCGGTGGAACACGACAAAAAGTGAGTGTCGTGCTAGCCATGTTGTTCAATCCGAAAATCCTCATTCTGGATGAACCCACGTCCGGACTGGATCCGGTAGCTTCCAGCATTTTCAAAGATGCCCTGATCGAGGAACGAGCGGCAGGAAAAACCATCATCCTTACCTCTCACATTATGAGTGAAGTGGAGGAGCTGGCTGATGAAGTGGTCTTCCTGCTGGATGGGAAAATCCGTTTCCATGGCTCACCTGCGGAGATTTTCCAAAGCACCGGCGAGTCCAACCTGGAACGGGGTATCGCCCGGATGATGGTGGAGACGGTTTATCCATGAGAACCACAGGGAAAATCATCAAGTATGAAATGCGTGACATTGCCCGCAGTAAGTTTGTCTTGTTCTATTTCCTCTTTTTCCTCCTGCTTACGGAAGGACTGTTGCGGTTTGGCGGTGGGAGCACGAAAACCCTCATCAGTCTCAGCAATGTGGTTTTGCTGGTCATTCCACTCATGGCTATCATTTTTGGTGCCATGTACCTGTATCATTCCCGGGAGTTTACGGAATTATTGTTGACCCAACCGGTAAATCGTCACCAGCTCTTCCGGGGGCTTTATCTGGGATTGGCGGTACCCCTGGCATTCAGCTATGGAGCGGGTTTGGGTTTGCCCTTTTTATTCCACGGGTTTAACGCCGCGAGTGATGTGGCTTTGCTATTGGTGATGATTGGCAGCGGCATTTTTCTCACCTTTATTTTTACTGCCTTAGCCTTCTGGATTTCCGTCACTTGCAATGAGCGTGTCAAAGGGCTGGGATTCTCCATTGTTTTGTGGCTCTTTTTTGCGGTGATCTATGACGGTCTGGTGTTGCTGGTGGTGGCTTGGTTTGCAGATTACCCGCTGGAGAAAGCGGTCATTACTTTCACGATTTTTAACCCACTGGATTTGGCACGTATTCTTCTCTTGTTGCAAATGGACGCCTCGGCGCTCATGGGGTATACCGGAGCGGTATTTCAGCGTTTTTTCGGGAGTCTCTGGGGAATCGGTATTGCCACGGTAGCATTAGTAGGTTGGACCGCGATTCCCTTCTGGTTGGGATTACGGCGGTTTGCTCGCAAGGATTTTTAACGCGATGAAGGGGTAACTACCCGGAGAATTGTGTTCAATGACATCAATCAACGAATCAAAGGATAATAGGAGTTCTGTCTCATGGAATCCATTCAATCAATAGATGCGAGAAAAATCGCACCCCTGGAAAAACATCCCACCATTTTTCAGCTTTATGACGATCTGCCACCAGGGGAGCATTTCATTCTGGTGAATGACCATGAACCCCGTCCCTTGCACCATCAATTTCAAAATGAGCGGCCGGGTCAGTTCACTTGGGAATATCTGGAACAGGGACCGGAAATCTGGCGGGTGGCCATAGGGAAGCAGGTCAGTGTGGCTGAACCCACCATTGGAGAGATCATCGCGCAGGATTTCCGGAAGGCAGAGGTATTCAAACGGCATGGCATTGATTTTTGTTGTGGTGGGAAAAAGTCGCTTTCGCAGGCAAGCAGCGAGGTAGGTATTGATCCGCAGGTTCTGAGAGCAGAATTGAATTCAGCCACACGGGAGCCAGGCGGTGGAACATTGGACCGGTTTCAGACTTGGTCCATTCCGCTGTTAATTCACTACATTCTGGAGAATCACCACAATTGGCTTAAAACCAAGTTACCGGAAATGATGCCGCTGGTTCAAAAAGTATCCCAAGTGCACGGCGCTAATCATCCGGAAACGGTGGAGATCGCATCGGTCTTCCAGGCAATTGTGGATGACCTGGTTCCCCACCTGCAGAAAGAGGAGATTATGCTGTTTCCCTACATTAACAAGATGATTGCCGCAGAGCGGGCTGGTGAAGAACCACCGCGTCCGGTATTCGGATCGGTTGAACACCCGTTGCGTGGAATGGAAGCGGACCACGAAGTGGTGGGGCAGTTGATGGACTCGATACGGGAATTAAGTGGGAATTATACCGTACCTGAAGATGCCTGTGCCAGTTTCAGGCTGGTGTACGGGTTTTTGAATGAACTTGAGGATGACCTGCATCAACATATACATCTGGAGAACAATATCCTCCATCCCAAAGTTCGGGACTTGGCGCAGAAGCTGGGCGTGTAAGCACATCATTGCCGGGAACACATCCCTGTCCAAGACGTGACGGAATTGGTTATCATTGGCCTGGAGTTTGTAATTGCTAAGTACCATGGAAACAGTAGAAATCCCAAAGATCAAACCCCGGCGGATTAAAAAAGCCAAAATCGTGCGCAATGACCGCAAGGGTGTCCAAACCTGGCGGTTTTGGATTCAGGCCGGGTTTGGGGCACTCTGCACCTGGATCGGTGTGGAATTTTACCTGTTTCTCCAATACCTGAATACTGATGGCGCCACGATGTTTATCAATCGGCCACCCGGTGTTGAGGGATTTTTACCCATTAGTTCACTCATGACCTGGTTTTATTTTTTCCTCACCGGAACGGTTCACGGGGCGCATCCGGCTGGATTTTTCATCTTTCTCGCGATTGTGTTAATCTCACTGTTGTTCGGCAAAGCATTTTGCAGTTGGCTGTGCCCCATCGGTTTTTTATCGGAGATGATCGCGGAGGTTGGTGAGAAGGTGTTGGGACGCAGACTGAAAATGCCGCGCTGGCTCGATTACCCCTTACGCAGTCTGAAATATCTGCTGCTGGCATTTTTTAGTGTCAGTATTTTCACCATGTCGATTGTGGCATTACGCGGTTTTTTGGATGCTCCTTACAATGTCGCTGCCGATATGAAGATGTTCCATTGGTTCGCCAATCTTTCCGAAGTCGGATTAGGGGTCATTCTGTTCCTCCTTGTGGCATCCTTCTTCTACCGGGGTTTCTGGTGCCGCTATTTGTGTCCCTATGGCGCTTTGCTGGGCATCACCAGTCTGCTGAGTCCCAATAAAATCAAACGCAATCCGGTGAGTTGTATTGATTGTGGGCTCTGCGCCAGAGCCTGCCCCAGCAATATCAAGGTTGATAAAGTGACTGTCGTACTCTCGGATGAATGTCACACTTGCCTGAGTTGCGTGGATGCCTGTCCGGTAGCTGACACCCTTGATTTAACGCTGGTCGGCACGAAGAAACGCTGGCAGCCCCGGTGGGTGGCTATTGGTATTGTAGCACTTTTTCTGGGTGTAACCGGTGTGGCGATGGTGACGGGAAACTGGCGCAATCAGGTCACCATTGAGCAATATCAGGATTTGAACCGGAATCTGGACAACCTGGGACATCCGGGGATGTAAGCGCTGGTTAGCGCCTGAAAGCTGTGGTTTTCTCATCGATTCCCTACTTCGTTCTTAATGTTAATAATCCCGCCGGTGTCATTCTCATTTTCACGGTACTCGATTTTTAAATAGTGTAATTATAAATACTTAACGCTGTCAATTAGCGATAATGGCATGCGTCTGACATGTTCCAATAAAATTTGAGCTTTACCTGTGGCAATAGTTAACACTCCCAATAATTTACTGTAACTACTTATTTATTTAATGACTTAACTAATCCACAGTGGCATAGGCTTTGAATATCCGTATTTGAAAATACAGGAATGGTTAATGCCGAAATTGCCTCATTTGGATCCGCCGAACAACCCAGAACGCTGGTATACACCGGGACAGGTAGCTCGGCTGCTTGATCTTTCGGTTGAAACGCTGAGGTTATACGAGCGGGAGGGGCTCATTATACCCTTCAAAGTGCCATCAGGACACCGTCGGTTTAATCAGTTGGATGTGAAGTGGATAGCCATGATCAGGAGACAGATCCACGACCATAAACTGAATTTCTCCGGCCTGCGATTTCTGTTGTCCATGCTGCAGTGTTGGGAGGTCAAGGACTGCTGTCTGGGTGAGAATTATATGGATTGCCCGGCAAAGCAGGTAAACCACTTGCCTTGCTGGATGGTGGCGAACACGCCTTGCCGTGCTCAGGGTGAGAGTTGTCGTGACTGCAAAATTTATGCGCTGGCACCCAAAGTCGATAAACTCAAAGAACAATTGGCGGTGAAATTTAAATGATTCGTAAAGCACTGATTTTTATGACCATGATTGCAGCGACAAGCTTGTTTTTCGCATGTGACAAGCTTTCATCTCACAACGATCCATCCACCAGTACCTCCACTTGTGAAGGGTGTCATACGGATCTTGCGGTGCTCAATTCCCTGGCGCAGGCACCCGTGGATAATGGAACAACGGTGCCTGGGTGAGGTGGCGGATTGGAGCAGTTAGCTCCCAAGTATCGTGTTTACATTAGACTTTCCGCCACTCAGCAAGGATTCATGGATATTGACTCCACCCATGCCAAAATCGGTTGCACGGGCTGTCACGGCGGAGTTTCGCCAGTTGAGGAGAGCTCCGATTTGAACGCCATGAATACGGCACACGTTGGCATGATCACTGACCCATCAGCAAATGCGGCTGAAGGTTGTGGGGGTACTGGTTGTCACGATGATATTGTCCAGCGAAATGCCACCAGCATTCACACCAATCTCTGGGGAGAAAAGGCACAAGTAGCCCAGCGTTATGGTGGTGTGGGTTTCGAGTTTGACCAATGTCCCGCAGATGTAAAAAGTGGTTACCAGGCAAACTGTAGTGGTTGCCATACAACCTGTGGGCAATGTCATGTGAGTCGCCCAACCTC
>MNWS01000251.1:27848-38783 GCA_001872685.1 Fidelibacterota bacterium CG1_02_48_14 | reverse complement strand
ACGTAATCCAATATTTTGATAAAATCAGGAATTTACCCGGTGAGGTAATTCTTTTTGTCGGCCATTTACCCACGGTCAGTCAGTTTGTTGAATTGGCACTACCGGCGACACAAAGTCGGTTATCGTTTGATCCAACGACTGTTGTCATTCTTGAATTCAAGGCAGGCGCCCTTCCCCGGAAGGCGGTACTGCGAGGGCATTACACCTGTGAGCAACTGGTCATGTTAATGCCATCAACTAACGAAAGTGATCGTGTTGCAGAATAATCGTATTCAGCTAATAATCGCCATGCTCATTGCGTTTTTGCTGCTCAGTAGTTGCACAGCCAATTCATACGGTCGGCTGATGGGAACCGTGGGAGAAATTCGACCGGAGGCGGACTATTGGTTGGTTGAGGTCTACGATACCAAGGGTCGTCAGCATGATATTCGCGTCCCCATCAGTGGAGCAGGCCAGGCCGGGTATAATTTGAAAACGGTGGAAATGACCCTCCAGTCCGGAGTTGACATTGACGTGGTCACCGGTCCAAGGCACACCGTGCGGCGACTACAAATCAAAAAAAGTCGGTTTGTGCTTCCCTTGTTGCCACCATCGACACCAGATTCTTCAGCCATTGAACGGGAAAGAACAGATTGAGTCTGGGGCTAATCATTTCCGATGTACACGCTGTGGCAGAGGCGTTGGATGCCGTTTTTGAGACATGCCCGCCGGAGGAGTTTGATTTTATTCTGAACTGCGGTGACACGCTGGTTTTTGGTCCGAATCCGTCGGAGGTGGTGGATTTAATTGAGTTTGTTGGTGCGACCTCCATTCGCGGAAATGTCGATGAATGGGCGCTGGAATTTTTTCATGACCGTGCGCCAGAGCGACCGCGTGAACCGATGAAGCGGTGGATCTACGAATTTGCCGCGGTACAACTAACTGCGGAAATTGCACAAATTGTTGAAACCTGGCCAAGAGAGCAGAAAATCCAGATTGAGGATCAATTGATTCACATGGTCCATGGCAGTCCGGCTGATTTTATGGAGGGATTGACGACCTTAACACCGGAGGAGCGATTGCAGGAACTGGCGAAGATTAGTGGTGCGAATATCGTCATCTGCGGACATTCTCACGATCCCTTCGCGCGTCAGATCGATAAGACCTTGTTTATCAACCCCGGTTGTGTCGGGCGGGCTTTTGATGGTGATCGTCGTGCCAGTTGTGCGGTTCTTGAAATCGAGGATGACAACTATTCCGTTGATCTGTTAAGGATTGAATACGATTGGAGAGCAACATTGAAGAAAATGGTGAAGTTCAGTTTCCCGGCACCTATCAGGGATGCACTGGTGGCTGGCACGCGCGAAAAACCACCGATAACAGAATGAAAAGCTGCGACCAAATTTTGGTATTGATAGGGCTGACTGGTTTGTCAGTAGCGCTCACGGCAGGGGAGGTGCCGCAGCGATATTACAACCCTGAAACCGTCATGATTCAATCACAAGTCAACATCATTGCTCAGGACAGTCGTGGTTTTATCTGGGTCGGAACCATGGGTGGCATCAATGTATTCACCGGAGTTAGCGTCTATGCCATCACCAGTGCCGATGGTTTGGAAAATGAATGGATACGCTTTCTGGGCGAAGTTACTCCGGATACCATGTGGATTGGTACTAAGGCCGGGTTGGGGTATTATGTCCTGCATGGGGCGGATTCGGTCCGGTTCTTCCCTAAAACCAAACCCTATGAAATTCGTCGTGTGGCTCAATTTCAGCAGCAAATGTATGTAATCACAACTTACATGGGTTTATTTACGCTGCATGGCGACTCATTAACTCCGGTTGCGGAGGCTATTTTTCCGGAAGGGACACTCCTGATGGATATAGCTGAGTGGCAAGGCGTTTTATGGTTTGCTACCAGCAATGGCCTTTATCGCTGGGACGGAAAAACCGTGACAGCGGACGGTCCGGATAAATTTTTCCTGCGAATGGCAGTCTCTGACGAAGGGCTTTGGTGCGCCGGCTCCTCCGGCTTGTTTCTAAAGGGGTTAAATCGTGACGAGTGGGTGATTCCTGACGAAGTGGTGTTGGATGTGGATGTGGTGGGTGATGAGGTCGCGGCTGCCCTCTTCTATGTTGGTGTCAAACGATTCAATCGGCATGAACCAGAGGTCCAACGGCTGATTACAAGTAACAATGGTTTGCCAAAAACGAGCTTCCGGTCAGTTTTTTTCGACAGGCAAGGCAGTTTGTGGGTGGGAACGGATGGAGAGGGGTTGGCTCTTCTTTACCCTTACGATTTCAAGACCTTTACAGCTATATCCGGACTTAGCAACCCCATGGTTAGTAAAATTTGCCGGTTTGGTGATTCTCTGCTGGTAGCCACAGATGCCGGTGTGTTTTATTCGACAGATGACGAAAAATTTAATTTCCTTCATGAGAGTGAAGCGAAACGAACCTGGTGTGTCATGCCTTTTGGTTCGAATCAAATTTTGGTGGGGTATGATGATGCGACGATTTTATATGGGCGGGGTACCGACGGACAATTAATCGAAGAAAACCAATTATGGGATTTTGCGTCTTACGACGTGGTGGCCGTGGGAGACAGTATCTGGGTCGCAACGGATAAGGGCTTACGCTTGTATCATCCGGACGGTCATTGGCAGGTATTTACCGATGAAGATGGCTTTTCCAGTACATTATGCCAGTCTCTGGCGGTTTCGAAAGAGGGGATTTATGTTGGTACAGATCGGGGCTTAAACTATTTCCATGAAGGTCTGGTTGAGGTGTGGGAAGACAAAAGCGTGATCTGGGATGTGGTGGTTGACCAGGAAAAGAAAATCTGGGTGGGTACAGAATCCGGCCTCATCGTCTTAAATCCTGATGGTACCCGCGAGGCCTGGTATAATCAGGCAAGTGGGTTACCCGGCACGATTGTTTACTCAGTTGACATTGCGGAAACGGATGGAAGTGTTTGGATCGGTACCAATCGGGGCATTGCGCAACTGCAAAAAGACCAATTAAAATTATTAGGCTACGAAGACGGTTTACCAGCTAATGAAATGAATGGACAGGCGATTTTTACCGATCAGACCGGGGTCTGGTTTGGTTGCATCAAAGGCTTGATCCACATCCCTCCTAAATTCCAATTCGTCGAGCACGTACCGTCGGTTCAACCCTATCAGTTTTGGCAGGATGAGCACCCGGTGGGCCAATGGGATTCAAATTTTCCCCATCTCCATCCAGCCTTAACAGTGGATCTGGGTGCCCCTGATTTCCTTAATTCCGGTATTGAATTTCGCTACCGATTTATCGATCAACCCGGTGAATGGATCAGTCTGGGAACCAATACCCAGCTTAGCCTGACCAATCTCACACCCGCGAAATATGAAATCGCTCTACAAGCACACGGTGTTCGACGACCAAATTGGGGACCGACTCATATTCTGCCGCCATTTGTTGTGGAGCAGCCCTTTTACCAGCGCTGGGAGTTCCTTTCCGGTATCTTCATCCTTTCGATTTTCCTGTTTAGCGGAATAACCTACTTCACCCTGCATTATCGTCATGAACGCGAGACCATGAGACGTCAGCATGAAGAAATCGTACTGGCGCATGAGTTTAACCAACAGTTGGCCGAAACCAGTTTGCCGGAGATTAACCCTGATTGGAAAATCTCGGTGGATTTTCAACCCTACAACGAATTTAGCGGTGATTTCTATTTTGCGTTCCAAGGACGCGGAGAAAGATTTTGTGTACTGGTCGGGGATGTCGCCGGTTCCGGTTTGGAAACAAGCTACCTGAACGGTTTTATCAAGATGTCGCTCCAGTCACAGGATTGGAATACCATGACCATGTCCACCTGGCTGGTGCAGATGAATCAGGCACTCTACCGACTACCTCGTTCGGGATTATTTGTAGCGCTGACAACAGCGGTGGTCGATCGGGCTACCGGTGAAACATACTGCTTATCGGCAGGCAATCCGGCGCCGTTCATGGTGAATGCTTCCGGCCAACCTGAAATGGTAGAGACGAATATTTTAGCGCCGATTGGTGTATTTGCAGACTGGGAACCCCAATGGCAGCGGATCGTCCTGGAACCGGATAGTATTTTGGGTCTTCATTCGGATGGCATAAGACTCAACCCGGCCGCCCCAAAGTCACTTGAACCGCTTCGCAGCAGCGACCTCCTGGCGTTGAATGCCAGCCAGCTTTTGCGGACACTTTCGGGATCGAAGTGGATATTGGAAGAGTTGGATGACCGGCTTTTGATCACGGTAAATCACTTGGAAAGCATTCAAGTTTAACCCATAAATCAAAGATCAGGAATCATACTGACCCGCCAGTCAGTTTTGCTTGTACAAATGACTTTGTATTTTAGCTTTAGCGGTTGACTATGATGATTGACAAAGGATAAGGAGATTGACAATGAAAATTGTGGTGTGTGTGAAACATGTACCCGATACAGAGACCAAAGTGGTGATCGCGGATGATGGTAAATCCCTGAATCCAGCCGGTGTGAAATTTATTTTGAATCCGTATGATGAATTTGCTGTAGAAGAGGCGCTCCGGTTAAAGGAGGCTCAGGGCGACGGTGACGTCATTGTGCTGTCGGTGGGACCTGAAGAGGCTCAGAGTTCGATCCGGACAGCCTTGGCAATGGGAGCCGACAGCGCCATTTTGCTGAAAGCCGGCAATTCCGCTCTGTACGACGGTGTCGCCGTGGCGAAAGCTTTGGCGGACGAAATCGGAAATCTCCAACCGGATTTGATCCTCACGGGGAAAATGGCCATTGATGATTACGGTCATCAGGTGGGTTCCATGTTGGCAGAGTTACTGGGCTGGCCGGTGCTGGGAACCGCTCGTGAGTTGACATTTACCGATGGTAAAGCCACCATCAGTCGTGACATTGAAGGCGGTCGTGAAACAGTCGAGGCAACGATGCCCTGTGTCGTCACCGCGGAAAAAGGGTTGAACGATCCGCGTTACCCTTCGCTCAAAGGCATTATGCAAGCCAAGAAAAAAACGATTGAAGTCAAAGATGCAAATCTGAGTCAGAGCGGTTTTGAAATATTGGAAATGACCTATCCGCCCCAGAAACCAGCGGGACGAATTGTTGGTGAAGGTGCGGCCGCAGCGCCGGAATTGATTCGATTATTACGCGACGAAGCGAAAGTGATATAGGAGGGAGACGACCATGGCAAAAATATTTGTATTTGCAGAACAGCGGGGCAACGGATTGAAATCCTACGCACTTGAAGCCGTTTCAGCCGGTCGCAAAATCGCCGACGCAACGGGCGGTGAGGTCATTGCCTGTCTCGTAGGAAATGGCGTTTCAAATTTGACTGGTCAATTGGCAAAATTTGGTGCCGATAAAATTTTGGTGGCCGATGATTCGCAACTGGCTGCCTACTCACCGGCAGGTTATTCCACCGTCATCGCGGACGCCGTGAAAACCGAAGCGCCGGATGTCGTGTTTTTCAGCGCTTCGGCGATGGGACGCGAGCTCGCACCATTGGTAGCGATCAAAACGAATACCAGTGTCGTGGCTGATGTGGTTGGTGCCGAATGGCAGGGTGATCATCTTCAGATCAAGCGTCCGGTTTACGCGGGCAAGGCATACCTGAAGATCGCCGTGAAGGCCAAACCTGCCATGGCAACTTTGCGACCGAATGTCTTTCCGGCCAGCGAGAAAGCCGGGGCAGGCCAGGTTCAGGAACTTGCGGTCACACTGAGTGAAAAGGATTTGAATGTCAAAGTGATCGCCACAGAAATGAAATCATCCGGACGACCAGAGCTCACCGAGGCACACATAATTGTCTCCGGTGGTCGTGGAATGGGTGGACCGGAAAATTATCCTGTGATCGAAGCTCTGGCGGATACGCTGGGGGCGGCGGTAGGTGCATCCCGTGCGGCAGTTGACGCAGGGTGGCGACCCCATTCGGACCAGGTGGGTCAAACCGGGAAGACTGTTTCACCCAATTTGTATATCGCTTGTGGAATTTCCGGGGCGATTCAGCATTTGGCGGGTATGAGTTCTTCGAAATACATCGTGGCCGTGAACAAAGATCCGGAAGCGCCTATATTCAAAGTCGCAGATTACGGGATTGTGGGTGATCTGTTCGAGGTGGTTCCGGAAATGGATAAGGCTGCTAAGCAGTTGTTGGAAAAATAGTCTATTTCGATACCGCAATTTTTTTAAAAAAAGCCCACCACCGGTCTTCCGTCCTTCAGACAGAAAAATTCAGGTGGTGGGTTTTTAATTAAGCGCTTTTTTAACACCTCAATTCATGTTCATGGGTGCTGCTGATAAACAGATTCAGAGTGGAATATTTTAATCGTTAAAATCACCTCACAATTGTTATGTCACCGATTCACTTCATTCTATATTCGCCCCCAATGAAACTGAATGAACGAATGGCAGGTCCAATGAAACTCACAGCAGTATTATTTGATCTGGATGGAACTCTGGTGGATTCCAGTCAGGATATTACCAATAATCTCAACCGTGCCCTGGAAGATTTGGGCTTTGGCTCACTTTCCAAAGAGACCGTGTTGTCGCATGTGGGCTACGGCGCACCCTATTTAATCGAAAAGTGTCTGAGTGAATTTTTACCACCTACCGAGATTTCCAAAGACACTATTGTTAATGGCTTAGCGGGCTTTCGGAACCATTATTTAGCGCATCTGATTGATACATCTGCACCCTATCCGGGTGTGAGTGAATTTTTAGATCGCCTTGAGGCGGTGCCACTCGGTGTTATTTCCAATAAACCGGAGGATGTCGTTCAGGGCGTGTTGAAGGCATTAAACATGGATCACTATTTTCAATTCATGTATGGTCGCGACTCGACGGATTGGAAAAAACCGGATCCCCGGGTGATTCATCAGGGATTGGTCCAGATTGGGATTCCGGCGTCCAAATCAGTTTGGTTTGTGGGGGATAGCTTTGTGGATGTGAAGGCTGCCAAGGCGGCTGGTGTAACGGCGGTTGCGGTAGAACAGGGATATACGCCACGGGAGCGATTGATCCAGGAGAAACCAGACCTTCTTGTCAAAAATTTCCTGGAATTGCTGAAATTATTGGACACTTAATCCAGCCAATTTCGCCTCGTTGATTTATTTCTGAAATTCCCACCTAAGTGGTGCAATTGCAACTTCACCAGACGTGATTGATGCCATCCAAGGCCATCCGGCGGTCGTGATATACCATTCATCCGATTCCGGATTGTGGATGATTTCCGGACCATGAGTCGTCAGATTCGTGACTAAGCTGGGTGAATTATTTTCACCACGATAGATGCCAAAATCGTACGGATTATCTGCCTGGAATACCTTGGTGTCATTGTAGCTTGCACGGTCCGGCCAGATATGAAACAACATGAGAATCCCGGGCCAGAAAAATGAATCGTTGTTGTATGTCAGTGACAGGTAAAACCGGTTTTGATAATCCACTACAAAGGGTGATTCCATTGAACTGAAAATGGCATTACGCTCACTGCCCCAACTACTATCCAATGCTTTGCCGATATATTGCCAGTTTTCCAGATTAAACGACTGGTAAATATCAATTTCGGAAAAGTACCGACCGCGAGCCGTTGTGTACAAAAGCCACTGATTGGTGTCAACTTGCAACACCATGGCATCCCGGAAAAATTTGTGATATGGTTTTGGAATGGTTATGCGATGATCGGTCCAATTGACACCATCAACGGAGGTCATTTGGTGCAGTTTGTGTGGTGACCAAAATAGATGATAGACCGAATCCGCCCGTATGACATGCGGTGCCCAGGCGAGTTCACTAAAATCGGCGATAGGATCGGTTTCACGCATCCCTGAGTCAGGTGGAAATTTCTCACTGACACCCACGGCAAAATATTTTTCAGCATTGAAGTCACCGTCCGATTTTGAGGTTATCCCTAACAATCGCCAGACACCCGTTTTATCCTGAAAAATGGTATGGTCATTAATGTAGTAACCAGATTTTTCGGGTTTGAGCAAGGTCCGCCAGTCACCCGCGATGAGGGGTTTATAAAGTGGCGCAATACCTGACTCTGGTGCGACAGTTATCTCACCAATTAAACGGAATTCATCGCCATTTTTAGGATGCGCCCATACGCGATATTTCCCGCCATCATGATTTAGAAATGATCCAAATACCACATCACGGACATATAGCCACCTGTCACCAGTTGCTCGTTCAATCCGGTAAATCTCCCTTTCCGGATCCGCAATCCAACCCAGATGGATCCAGCCTTTCCCTGTGGTTGCCCGGACACCAATTTGTTTTTGATATTCCGTAATTTGATCGGCTGGCAACGAGCTGTAAAAATCTGTTGAAAGTGGCCATTCCAGGTAAATTCTAACGGCGATTTCCATTAATATCCACGCACTCACGAGAATGATCAGTGTTTTAGGCAGACGGCCGAACAGAGTTTGATGCATGAGTTACCCCCGCAGTCAGGTTTGTGTCGTTATGATATCGATCGGTCGGGGAAAAATACAAAAAGGGCATGGAAATCCATGCCCTTTTGTTGTAATACTGCTCAAAAAGAACAGGTTGGCCAGGCAAAAATCTTAATTAACGCATACCAATGTTCAGACCAAGTGTAGCAACCTGATTGGTTGATGTCTGGGAATAGGCAGCACTGATGTTGATAAAGGGAATCGGTTTGATGAAAATGCCAGCGCCAAATCTTGGGCCACCTTCTCCATCAAGTGTGAAGCTCACATCGCTCATGATCGGATCCCCATTCGCATCGGTCATACCCGAATCATATTGATACGCAACATCGATGGAACTGGCATCCATTCCGGCATCAACATAAGCGCCCAGACCGAAAATCAGCAGGTTTATGCTTTTTCCAACCTGTAAGCCATAATGCAAATTGGTAGCGGTAATGATGTCACCCATTTTCATCTGTTGGTAAAATGCGCCGGCGGTGATGTCAACCGGGAACAATGGAATCGGGATAAACTGGTCCAGATTCACGCGTAAACCACCACCGTAAAAGCTGAATTTACCCAATTCACCCAGATCCTGCTCCGGGAAAAAGCGGGCGGAGAGCTCTGTGCCCATGGGTAAGCCAATGGCTGCCTGGACGATTGGAACTGGCATGGCGGATAAATTAAAGCCGCCTGGAAGTGGAATCGTGTCAACACTTGAAGTCACTGTACTGGTAACCTGAGCTCCCAGGCCACCATCCCAAATACTCTGTTTATTGGGATCCGTCCCAACATATTGTTCTTCAATCAATCCCACAATGTGAGAATGGTTGGGTGTGAGTTTACCTCCCTGATCACCGAAAAGCGTCGCTGTTTCGGTTTCTGTGTCCAAATACAGGTGTGAAAACGGGAGTGTCAGATCGGCGATCTGGTCACTGGTCGCATCACTGAGCGGCAGGGTCAGATTATTGTCGCTAAGCACCCAGTCAAATGTCTTTTGATCATCCGCAATTTGAATGCCGGCTACTCTGACACTGAGGTCGAACCCCAGGAACTTGTGAACACTGGATTTGTAATACCAGCCACTGTTCATGCCACTGCCGAATCCGTCAACGAATGGCTGCAGATACAGTTGAGCATTTGATTTTAGCATAGATTCCAGTGATTCTTGCAAATCCTGAGCTTTCGCCGGGCTGGAAACCAACCCCAGGGCAACCACACCAAGAACTAAGAATTTTCGTAAACGCATAAATTCCTCCCAGAATATTATTTGTAAAGGTTGGCTGAACATAAAAGGATTTTTATAGGTACACAATATCAAAGATGATTCCTGAACGACTCAAAAACGGGCATCGTGCCTGAAATCACAGCCAGGAATTATTGCGGGGAAATTGAGAGATAACCGATATAGAAATTTGAGTTTTTCAACACACCTGAACAGCTATACTATTCCCTAAAGCAAATATTGGATCACAAAAGGAATCATTCATGATAAATCGCATAAGCCTCTTCCCAAAATTTTTCGCCATTATGTTTTCATTGGTTACGATACGATCTGCCATAGCCACGAGTCCTGCCAAACCGGGGGTCATTCCCTCACCCCAAGTGATTGCAGCACAACAAATCTTTGCCGAAACTTACGCAACCGGCGGTCTGGTATCTGCGATTCAGCGCGTAAAAGCTGAAAGATCCAACACGAACCGGGACCTTCGGGCTGACACCCTTTTTATGTCATTCCCGGTCATTGTGGGGAATTATGCGGATGCCGGCGAACCGGCTTACCCCATTCAGAATCTTCAGGATGAATTATTTGACGGTCCCTGGCCCACGCCCACCATGCGGGAGCATTATCTGGAAATGTCCTACGGTTTGTTCCAGCTCTCCGGTCATGTTTACGGCTGGTATCCCGTTTCTCAGGGGCATGCCTATTACGAAGGCAGTCAAACCGAACCCTACGATAATGGGTTTATCGGCACTCCCGGGGGTGTCGGTTCCTTCCTGCGAGAGACATTACTCATGGCTGACAGCTCGGTTGATTTTTCACAATATGACAATGACGGTCCCGATGGTATTGCAAATTCAGGTGACGATGATGGAACCGTGGACGCTTGCTTTTTTGTCCATTCAGGTCGCGGCGGTGAAGGTGGCGGTCCCTCCATCTGGTCGCACCGGTCAAGGTATGCAGGTTGGTGGGGCAGTGCTTTTGTAACCAACGATCAGAGTGCTAATGGCGGTTATATCCGGGTGAACGATTATATCATCCAACCCGCAATGTCGACAAGTTCCGGAATGATTGAGATTGGTGTTTTCAGCCATGAGTTCGGCCACGCCATCGGATTACCGGATTTGTACGACACGGATTACTCATCTTCCGGTGTAGGTGATTGGTGCCTCATGAGTGGTGGTTCATGGAATACACCGACTCGCCCCGCTCACATGAGTGCCTGGTGCAAAGAGATTTTAGGCTGGTTGGAACCCATCCTCGTAACCGACAATATCGTTGGCATCGACATCC